>JAGCML010000215.1 GCA_017646485.1 Kiritimatiellia bacterium | reverse complement strand
TATAGTTGTGGCTCTGTGGCGCGAATATCTTACCAAACGACTCGCGGAAAAGTTCAAAGCCTACAAGCAGAACGAAGAACGAAACTATCATAGACGCGACGTACTCGATGCGCGCGTGACCGAACGGATGGTCGCGGTCGGCGGGCTTACCCGATATCTTAAAGCTGATAAAGGATACCACATGCGCCCCCGCAGCAGAAAGATTGTTGACCGCGTCTGCGGTTATAGATATCGCACCGCTTATAATGCCCGCAAAGAGCTTTATTGCGGCAAGTAAAACCATTGTACCAGATGGGTTTCTCTCTGCGTCACATTTGAGTTTGCCCCGTGGTTTTACGGCGTGGTGTGCGGCATGGTATCGCATGACGGGTTCGGTGGATTGCGGTGGAATGCTCTTTTTCATGTTGATTCCCGCTGCATGGCAGGTGCTTCGAAGCGAACTCTCTCGCGTGCAGACGTTGATTCTGCTCCTTTCGCCAGCGGCATTCCCGAGTCTCTTCTGTTTGATGGCAGATGGGTGCGTCTATCTTCTGTTGCTAATGGCCCTCATTTCACTGAAGTCGCCGAAGCACTTCTGGATGCCCTTATTGGCCGCCGTGACGGCTGCTACGTTTAAGACCTCTGCTTGGATTCCTTGTGCATGGGTGGCGCTTATTTTGTTGCGCAATCATCCACGTTGGTGGTGGCGAATCGCATTGATTGGTGGCGCGACATTGCTCTGCAATCTGCCCACCTTGCGTCTGCTTTTCAGTGGTGGCCTCTCTGACATTTCTGCAGATTTTGCTACGGCAAATGAAGCCGCTCAATCCATGGGTTACTGGGCACGTTTGGCTTATGTCTACATTGGCCACTGGACGACCTCTGCCGAACCTTTCTTTGGCGCTCATCAGGGGGGTATTGATGGGGGCGGTGTGGATGGATTAGGGCCGCTCTTTAGAGTTGCGGTTATGGCTTCACTTGTCACGCTTTGCCTTTTTCGAACGCGCTTAAAACCATGGGCAACGCCGCTCCTTATCGCATGGGGGAGTGTCTTAATGATGCCGACGCTCTATATCGGCTATGCACGCTATGTACCCTGGTTGTATCCCGCGGTGATGTTGCCTTTAGCACTTGCGTTACCCCGTCTTACCCTTCCGTTAAGCGGAATGCTATGCCTTGTGCCAATGATGTGGTTGGGTTGGCGTATCGCACTCTCTACTGAATCTGTCGCAGTGGCAACGCATGCGACAGCGGTCCATTCGGATGTCTACAATATTCGCTGCGCTTTCCGTTCCCAACTCTCCGACGTGCCGCAGGCAAAACAGAGTGGTTCTCTGCTTTATTCCTATGAAATGGCCCCCGAATATTTCCCTACGATGAATCGCCAATTGCGTTCGGATTTGAAGCAACGCCCCGCCTTTGAAAAGGTCAATGACGTGCGTGACTATGCTGTGAAGACTTGGCTTCCGTGGGCTATTCGCCACGCTCCAGTTTATCTCTATGATTTGATGCGCCTACGCATTCGTTGGCTTTTGACTCCCCGAGGAATCAATGATGAAATTTCTCCCCCTCAAGCCTGAAGATCTTCCGCGATTATTTCCCTATTTCTCGCAACAAGCCTTTCGTCTGAGTGACTACACTGTCGGCTTTCAGATTATGTGGTCACTCTATGCCTCCACGCAATATGCCGAGGTGGAGGGGTGTTTAATTTTGCGTTCTAATTTCGGTGGACGCACGCGTTTTAACTATCCCCTTTCGCCCACGGCAGATGAAGCTGCCGAATTGCGCGCCTTAGAGCTCCTTGAAAAGCACTGCGTATTGGAGGGCACCCCTTTGGTTTTGGGCGCCATCCCAAGTGAACGGCTGACGATTTTAACCCAACGCTACGGTCGCAATCTCACGATGACCAATCCACGTACCTGGCGTGATTATCTTTATAACATCTCAGATTTCGCAGATTATGTCGGCAAACGCTTCTCTGGCCAACGCAATCACGTCTCGAAATTTCGCCGCAATTATCCTAATGCCGTCTTTCGTCTGATGACCCAAGCCGACATTCCTGCGGTGAAAGCCTTTTTAGAGGTGTATGCCGAACGTCAATACGCGAAAAACTCCTTCATTGCGACTGAGGAACTCAAGGGTTCCTTTCGCCTCTTAGATGCCTTTGAATCCTTGCAGATGGTCGGTGGTATTCTTGAAGAAGGCGGGACTGTTATTGCTGTAACCATTGGTGATATCTCTGGTGATACGCTTGTGATTCATGTGGAAAAGGCTCTTGTGAATTACGAAGGGGTCTATCCCACGATTGCGCATGAATTCGCTAAAGCCATGCGTCGCGAGGGACTAAACTATATCAACCGTGAAGATGATGCTGGCGATTGTGGATTGCGAAAGTCTAAATTGCAGTACAATCCCGTACAAATTTTAGATAAGTATACCATCGTCCCTAACCGCATTATTGAAGAATTGGATGCGCCTCCCACACTTCATTCCGAACGCTTAACCCTGCGCGCTATTGGTGATGAAGAGGTACACGCCTTTGGGAAACTCGCTCGTCATATTGAGCGCAACCGCTTCTGGGGGTGGGACTGGCGAGAGGCATGGAAAGAGGAGGGCGATCCGCGCGATGCGTGGTTCCTTGAACTCATTCGAAATGATTTTAAAGCCCGCCGCGAAATCTCCTTAGGCATCTACTGCGAAGGACAATTCTGCGGTGAAGCCGTCTTCCACAACTTCACCTATGACCATATGGTCGAATTAGGCGTTCGCCTTCTGCCTGAAGCAGAGGGAAAGGGCTATGCCACAGAAGCAATGCGCTGCATGGCAGATTATGCACTCTGCTTCTGGGGACTTGAAAAGGTCGTAGCCAAATGCTACCGAGACAACCTCTCCTCGAAGAAAATGTTGCAAGCCGCAGGCCTACGTCCCTCAGGCGAAGACGAACAATTCTGCTACTTCTTCCGCACCGCAAAAAACTAAGCGCCAGCAACGCTGTGGATTACGATGCTGCGCATCTGTGGATTACGCATGCTGGTGCATGCTGTGGATTACGATGCTACGCATCTGTGGATTACGCATGCTGGTGCATGCTGTGGATTACGATGCTACGCATCTGTGGATTACGATGCTGTGCATCTGTGGATTACGATGCTGTGCATCTGTGGATTACGCATGCTGGTGCATGCTGTGGATTAGTGGAGAGTTTCGTTCGCTTTGCTCACTTGAGTTCTGAGTTCTGAGTCTTTTTACGCAAGGACGCTAATCTTACAAATCTGCTCACCTTGGCGCGAGGAAGATTCTGCTTCGCAGTCTCTTCCCCGAGGATGACGGATTTGCGCTGCG
>JAGCML010000214.1 GCA_017646485.1 Kiritimatiellia bacterium | reverse complement strand
TGACGCCATTCAATTCCAAACGCTGAATCGGAATCTTTCCCTCATCAACCATCTCCGTCAAGTCAAAATCTTCCATCGTGGTGGTCGTCATGTGAGTTGTCACCGCCTCCGTCACGGCGTGTCCCATCATCGCAAGCATCATGAAGGGCACCATCACCAAAACCAAAAGGCTCGTAAAGCACCCTAAACCAAAGCCCCAAAAGCATCCCCCGCGCGAGGCACGCCCCTGTGAAGTCTGCTGAAGCCCTGCAAATGGTCTTCTTCCCTGTGTCTGATAGGCTGGATCTTCCATAATCACTCCTATTTACAAATCGTTTGGGCCCAATCTAATGGCAAGCAATTAGCCGATATAACCCAACTCTTTCAAGATAAAATGATTCTTAAACCACTTCGGCTCCACGCGCACAAACGGCACAATCTTGCAACCGTCCAAGCCGTAAGCCTCCGCAATTTCGGGTTCTGCTGCGCGACGCATCGCACGTAAGGTGCGCCCTTTATTGCCAATCACCATCCCCTTCTGCGAGGGACGATTCACCAAAATCGTCGCATTCACCGTCCACGTATTGTCGGGATGCTCCTCAATGGTCTCAATGCGCACGCCCAATTCGTGCGGCACCTATTGGTAAAGTTTACGAATCAACTTCTCACGCAGGATATCGGCAATCGCCAGCTTACGCGGAAAATCGGAAACAATGTCTTCTGGGAAAAGCAACTCTGGCACCTCTGGCGCCAAATCAAATAATGCTTCCAGCAACACATCACACCCTGCGCCCTCGCCTGCGGAAAGTTCAAGCCACGGCACCTTGCGTGTGGTTCCCTTCGCCTCTTGCACGCGCGTCCATGCCTCCTTGAAGGCCAACGGATTATAATCGGCGGCATCTGCTTTGTTTAAAATGAAAAAGGTGGGAATTTCTGCGAACAAGGCGCGGCTCATCCAGCCCTCATCTTCCATGCGAAACGGTGAAGCACCATCAAACACCACCAACAAAATATCCGCACTTTCCCCAGCCGTGCGCGACATTTTATTCATCAACGTGCCTAATTCATTCTCGGCCTTATGCGCGCCAGGCGTATCCAAAAAGACCAATTGGCCGCGTTCTTCCGTCAAAATGCCGCGAATACGATTGCGCGTTGTCTGTTCCATCCCCGACACAATGGAGACCTTCTCGCCCACTAAGCGATTTACCAGCGTCGACTTACCTGAATTAGTACGACCCACCACGGCTACCATTGCCGCACGAACGCAATCTTTAAACTTTTCCATACCAATAGTTTATCATAAACACCACGAGGATAACTTCTATTGATTACTGAAAAGTTCCGCAAGCGTCACCCAGAAAAGCAAGGACTTCCCCCAAAAATGAGTAAAACAAGGAACCGTCATCCTATTCAGTCCTCATTCCCACACGCACCCGTAACCAATCAATCCGTTCTTCTTGTCACACCATTAATGCGGAATCAACCACGGCTTTACTGTCCGCTTCTTTCGAAATACCATAGAAAAAAGCGTAGGCAATGTCTTTAAACTTAACTTTAATCCTAAAATTTGTCTCGTTGTAACCTTTTCGCCTTCATACTGTGGAATGCAATCCAACTTTCCCGCTTCAATAGCAGAAACAACAGCCTCTGGATCGTTCAAATCAATCTTTGCCTGACGAAGTGCATCTGGAGACCAACGCCACCACCGACTGGCTAAAAGACGCTGGATTAATGTATCCGAAAAACGATAGCGAATCAATTTTGCAGGAATCCCTCCGACAATTGCGTAGGGTGGCACATCCTTTGTTACCACTGCGCCTGTACCAATTACCGCACCATCACCGATGCTAACACCTCCCATTATCACGACATTTGCACCTATCCACACATCATTGCCAATCGTAACTGATGGTGTCGGCGCTATCACATCTTGATGCGTGTAGGTCGCAAAATTAGAAAGTTGACCATGGAGCGCAAACGATGTCGACAGTTTTTCTGTCGGATGAGCCCCTGGTGCTAATAAAGTGCCTGGCGCAAACGAACAATAGCGTCCAATCTTTGCATTCCCAATCCCAATAGGAAGACGCTTCACATTATCATTCGTAAATACCGTAAAAGCTCCTACTGAGAGTGGCATTTCAAGGTTTACACCTGCCGAAAGAATACACGGCGCTTCAAATATCAGTTCCTCGCAGAGTCGATAACGCCCACGAGGAAGCGTCACCCCATACCGATGAACAATCCGTTTTACAAAACCAGAGGTTAAATAAACCTTTTTCACGTAATAATTCCTGCGCGAATGAAGCTTACTTCTGACGCCAAACACGAAGGCCACAGATTAAAATGCGGTCAACACCCTTTTTGGTGTAGCGGAAGTAGAAGAAGCCCTTAATGTGCGACCAAACAAATGCCCAAGCCTTATCACGATAAGGAGTCATTCGTAAATATTTTAAATACTTCGGCCACGTCGTATTTTTCCAAAGGCAACACCATGGTTTAGACGAGAAGCTGGCAAAGTGTTCAATCGTCATCTGTTCGCCTTTCGGCAACAGCTTTGGCACGGTGCAATTCAATCGCAAGGGCAATTCAAGAATACGTCCTTCCATCGTCAAATTAATGACATCTTGATCTGGCCACGAGATAATCTCAATGTAACGATTGGTATTCTCCATGCAGCGTTCGGCAAACTTTTCTTTTCGAAGTTGCGCCAAATCCATTACTAACAAACCCGAATAAAAATACTTCGCATCGGGCTTCATTCCCAATGAAACTTTATAGGCACAAAAACCTTCATCGTGCTCTTTCACATCTTGCACAGCCGCCAAGGGCATCTCTTCTGTTAACGGCGTTTCCCACAATTCTCGCAAACTTTGATACACCAAAACATCCACATCTGAATAGATCGTGCGGGACTCATCGGCCAAGAGTTCTGGCAAAAGATAACGATAGTACATCTCCACCGAAACGTGTTCGATGGGTAAGGGGAACTTTTCAAACGCCGTCTTGTCTACCTGATGGAAAACAATGCGACAACGCGGATCGTCTTGTTCAAACTGACGCAGGCGCAGTTGATTTTCCTCACTGATGTAAGAGGCGAGCACATGAAAGACAAAGGTCTCATTCGGGCCGGCATTTTTCAAAACAGAGGCTAACACCACTGCGAGATGCTGGCTATAATTGTCAGAAATGACAAAGGAAAGCGAAATCTCAATTGGGGATAAGGTAGTATTCGATTCCATCTTTAACGTTCTTTCTGTACGGACCAAAGAGACTTCACACGCATCACAGACGATACTTGCCACGCGTGGCAAGCAGATAATTCTGAAGTGGCGTCTTTCCTCGCGGAATAATCTGACGATGAATTAAAAGAGGCGCCTTTGCCACGGGACGCATCTTTTTGTGCATCGTAAAGGCATAACGATAACCAGCGTTCTTAACTTGCTCCACAATCGTATCGTTATAGCCACCGCACGGATAGGCAAAGCTAACAGGCGCAAAGCCAAGTACTTCGGTCAACCACTTCACATTCTCACGAATCGCCCCTTCGGAGGCCTCAGGCGTGAGCGCATCCAAAACCGAATGTTCGGCTGTATGTCCGCCAAACTCTACCAAGCCAGACGCATGCATCTCGCGAATTTGTTCAGGAGAAAGGAAGGCGGAATCTGTTGCACCACGATTGGTAACAAAATAGGTCGCCTTCACCGCCTGACGCTTTAAAATGGGGAAGAGTTCGGTGTAATTATCGACAAACCCGTCGTCAAAGGTCAGTGCCACGCTGCGTGAAGAAGGATTTTCCG
>JAGCML010000213.1 GCA_017646485.1 Kiritimatiellia bacterium | reverse complement strand
TGGGGCCGCTGATAACGATGGCGACGGTGTTATTGGCCGTGAAGAGGTTGACGCAACTCACAATAGCCATAATGCCGAGCTCGCATTTGCGTTCGGAATTGATGAGGCGTTCAATCTTTTCTAAGAGATAGGTGATGCCACCATTGTGACGAATCATGTGGAGCAGTCCGCCTGCCAAGAGGGCAACGATGAGGGTTTCTGACATGGAAAGGACGCCTTGCCCGCCTTCGTTGAGGAATTGGACGAAGGTAATCGGGGTGGTGAAGAAGCCAATCGCAATGGAGAAGAGGGTGCCAAAGAAGAGGAGGGCCATGACGTTCACACCTGCAATTGCGCCGCCCAGGATGACGAGGTAGGGGAGCGTGGAGATGCAATCTTTGAGGGTGATGGCGGCGGCAGGTGGCGGGGGCGTTTCATTTTGACCTGCGATGAGGTAGATGATTAAGGTGATGGCGGCGGCGGGCAACACCATTTTGAGGTTCATAATGAATTTGTCACGCATGGCAACCGCCTGGGTGCGCGTGGCAGCGATGGTAGTGTCGGAAATCATGGACATGTTGTCGCCAAACATCGCACCGCCAATGACGGCACCGGCCATGAGGCAGAGATCCAAATTCATCGTTTGAATGAGGCCAGCGGCAATGGGCATAACGGCGGCAATCGTTCCACAGCTCGTACCAATGGCCAAAGAGATGAGGCAGGAGATGAGGAAGAAGCCCGCGATGATGAGTTGGTCTGGAATAAGATGGCGGCAGATGAGGACGGTGGCGTCCACAGCGCCTGCGGCTTTCGCCGTTGCCGCAAAGGAGCCAGCAAGGATGAAGATGAGGCACATGAGCATGATATTGGTTTCGCCCATGCCCTTGGAGAAGACATCGGTTTTTACTGCGAGGGTTTGTTTACGATTGAGGAGGAAGGCCGAAGCCGAGGCAACCAAGAAGGCGATGGGCATCGGAATGCTGTAGAAGTCACCAGACCAAAGGGAGAGGCCTAAGTAGAAGACCAAGAAGACCAAAAAGGGAAGCAACGCACGAGCGTTGGGACGGGGCGCTTGAGGGGTGGGGGTGGAGGATGTCATGGTGATCTCCTATTGTGTTAGGGTGATCTTCTTTTGCAAAAAGTGTGGGGCACCTTGCAACGGAGGTGCCCCAAAGGAAACGTTTGTTACGGCGTGGTATTATTGAGTTCTTCTGCCTTTTTGACGTTCATCAATTGGAAGAAGGTCTCAATGGGAGAGGAGCCGTTGTCTTGGGAAGAGCCCAGAATGAGGGTTTTGGGGAGGGTCATTTTGGAGACGCCGTCAGCGATGGCCTTTGCGATGCCCACCTTGGTGTCGCGTTCAATTTCAAGTTTGTACTTTTCGGTTTCCGTGATGGCACCGCTCAACTGAATTTCTTGTTGCTTTGCCTTTGCGGATTCCACCTTCTGGCTGGCTTGCAGTTTGATGACCTCTAACTTTTCAGCTTCAGTCTTCTTATCGATTTCGGCGAGCTCAAGGAGTTTGGAGGCCTTGACGAGGGCTTCTTCCTTGGCGAGTTGTTCGATGGCTACCTTCTTCTGCGCTTCAATTTCAGCGAGTTTCTTTTGACGTTCAGCATCGGTGACCTGTTTCATCATTTCAACTTCAGCGGCACCCTTACTGGCAGCAATCTTCTGAGCGTATTCAGCCTCGGTGCGTTCCTTCTGCATGATGAGGTTTTGCTTTTCAGCTTCAGCGGTCTTCTTCTGCAGATCGGCCTTTTGTTGGGCCTCAAAGAGTGCGGTGGTGGTATTATCAAAGGAGATTTGAGTGATGCTGAACTGTTCGACCTTGATGCCGTTGGCTAAGAGTTCGGCATTATTAACGTATTCCTTGCGAATTTCATTGGCGAGGGTTTCGCGTTCTTCAATGGCTTGCGAGGAGGTGATGTTACTGGCCTTTTCCATGATGATGTCTTTGAGTTTCGCTAAGAGGAGTTCCTCCACGCGGTCCTTTGAGCCCGCGATGTATTCGTGCATTTTCAAGATGCGTTCATTGTCATTATAGAGACGATAGACGACCTGCGTAGAGATGTCGCCTTCACCCTTATTGGCAAAGCGCACTTTAATGCCATCATTATCTTTTGATTCGTCCATTTCATTTGAGAAATAGACTGTTTCAACCTTGGGATAGGTCCAGATTTTAGGGAAGAGGCGAAGGTAATAGCCACCCTGGGAGATGACTTCAATGCGGCCAGTCGGGCTCTGAACGACTTGGAAGTCTTGGATGTCATTCTCGTGTAACAAGCCGATGAGGGTGATGAACACGAGAATCACGGCGCCAATGACGAAGGCGGCGATTTTCTGTTGGGGGAGGAGTTTCATAATGATTCCTTTCGATTGTGGATTAAAGAGAAAAGTGGGGGCTATTCATATTGACGGACGAGATCAAGGATGGCGTCGCCATACTTGGCGATGCGACGCTCCGCAATGCCATTGATGAGACGCAATTCCTCATGGGTCGTGGGACGTTTACGCGTAATCTCGGCAATCATCGCTGCGTTTAAGATGCAGAAGGTGGGCAAAGCACGGCGTGTGGCTTCTGCTTGAACCCATTCGCGTAATGCCACCGCCAAGCCACATTTCGGCGTGGGGCGCAAGAGTTT
>JAGCML010000212.1 GCA_017646485.1 Kiritimatiellia bacterium | reverse complement strand
GTTTAACATTCAGATAAACACTCAAGACCTATGCGAAAGACGCTTTCGAATCCAGAGTACGCCTGTTAAACACGCCACCGTCTCCAACGTTTGTACGAAGGAGCAGACGGCCGATGAATAGTGGTTGGAAAGCCCCTGCGTCAAGATACGTGCAACTAAGTTGAGTGGCGACCAAAAGAGCACGCCACAGAGATAAGCAGTCAAGGCCCACTGACCATAGAGTGTGATAAGCCCCCAACCGCGTTTCACATGGCAAACATCAATCACAATGTACAACAAGGTCAACATTAAGACGCCATATCCCAAGGCCTGAGCCGTAAAGCTGAGCGTATAGATGCGCTTAATCGCAGGCTCCCAGTGTTCCCAAATCAGACCTCCGACCAACAGCAAAATGCCCAAGCATGCAAGCGTCAGCATCTTTCGTATCGCGCTTTTTCCCGAACGTAACACTTCAGTACAAAACATGCCACAAGCCGTCATCGCCCCAAACATGAGTGAGGTCAAGACCCAGCTGTAGCCGTCATGGTTTGATGGGAAAATCATGTGCTCAACACGAATAGCGAGGTTGCCTGTCGGGGTGTAATCCCCTCCAACAAAGAGTGCGATGGTATATCCCACCGCCAACACCACAGGAATAAGGTAACGTATCGTGCGATTTTGTACTAAGTAAAGGAGTGCAGCAATCAAATAACCTGCGGCAATGGCTTGAAGGGTATTGTTGTAAAATTGTAAGGATGCCCACTTCAACTGAAGCAGATTTCCCTGCACCACCATACCGAGCACCCACAGCGTCACCACACGCACAAGCACATGACGCCAATACCGCCACCCCGCCTTACCCTCCACCATTTGCTTGGGTAAGGCAAAGGGAATTGCCGCACCACACATAAAGATGAACCACGGCATAATCAAATCCCATGCCGTTAGCCCCGCCCAATCCACATGATTCAATTGGGAACTCAACCAAGAAGGCAAGCCCCAGGCGCGTTGCCATGCGCTCAAAAGAGGGCCTAAGGCGACCAAAAAGAACATATCCAAGCCACGCATCACGTCCAACGACATCAATCGTGTCTGCGAGGGGGTTACCGTCTTTAATGTTTCCATCTTCTTACCATTTAAAACAAAGCACCCGAGAAACTCGAGGTGCTTTCATTTAGAGCGTTGCTGATTCAGTCAACTCAAAAGTCAATGTAGTCACGCAAATGCACTGCAAGGGCGTGGGCATTCACCGCATCTAAGCGTTGCAAGACGCAACGCCAACGATAGGCCATTGAACCATTTTCATCCACTTGACGATCGCGGAAGAGAGCATCGAAGCCTGCACGGTGTTCACGGTACATGCGTTGAATACGGGTTAATTCGTCCTCGAAGGCATTCACGTAGATGCGCGCCATAGCCTCAAAATTACGAATCAAGTGCTTACGCTTATTCAGCGCCTTTGCATAATCCTCAATGGTCTCGGAATAAGCACGACGATAATTCGTAAATGAACCAGTGGGCTCCGAAAGCACCAAGCGTTCGGGCAAGCCCAAGGCATTCATGATGATCACTTCGTCACCATCATCAAAGATTGTCTTCCCACTTTCAACCGCAGCGCGCCCGACCACTAAGTTCGGTGCGGCAGCCTGTCCGAGCAAACGGAAGAAACACTGACAGAAGGCATCTGAAGCATAGAGGTTTTCAGGCACCTTATCTGTTGCACATCCAGAGATGTAATCACGTTCAAAGTAGCCCGTCCAAACGTGATGACAGGTGCCACTTCGATCGCATACCGTTTCACGGAAGGTGCGCGGAATCATTGCCGTGGGCAAATGCATCCCTAATTGACGTGCACCCAAGCGACGATCCATCACGTAATCGGTGTAGTCCTCCGCCTCCAGCATCGACTGCAAGAGCGGCTTTCCTTCTGCCAAATGCGAGGCCACGGTCCAACGTTGGATACGCACAATCTTCACACTGGGATGCGGACGATGACGTTCCTTCATCTCCACAATGTAAACCAGTGCGCGCGGCCCCTGCCCCTTACGCCCAGAGAGCGAACGACGTGTACGACCGATATTCACATACTCAATCTGCGAGTATTCACGTAAGTAGTTGAAGAGGATTGCACGTGCACGATGGTCACACAGGCGACGTAATTGTTCGTCCTCAGGATGGGCATCGGCTTCAGCAAAGACAGGGTCAAAGAAGAGTTCGCCCTCTTCCACACGACCACCGGGCAACCACTCGATCTGCATGAAGAACTCAGGCGAAAGCCCCTCAATCACAGCAGAGACACCCGTCTCGTTTGCCTTCTGAACCAAAACTGCCGAGAGCGCCTTACGCCATCCTGGATCATCCGGATCATCACGCAAGAGGCAGACTTCATGTACAGATGATTCAAAGATCGCCAGCAAGCGTTCATAGGCTTCACGAACCCCTGCATCTTCTAATGCTTCAAAATCATACTTTGCAAAGAGATCTGCCGACAATGCCCCGCGTGGCAAGATATCCACTTCAGGATTGGCAAAACGATTGCGCAACGTCAAATTCTTTGAGATTTCAAGCAAGTGCGCCCGCAATTCACTATCAGTGAGTGCGCCCAAACCACGGAAGTTCCCCAACG
>JAGCML010000211.1 GCA_017646485.1 Kiritimatiellia bacterium | reverse complement strand
TTTCAAGTAAATCGGCAAAAGGTGTGGCATGCTGCAACGTAACCTTCCCTGATGCAACACGTCGTAATGCACAAAGATGTGCCCCCACGCCTAAGTATTGACCTAAATCGTGTGCCAATGTACGAATATAGGTTCCCTTCGTGCAGCGCACCTCAAAATCGGCTTCGGCACGTTCTTCACCAGGGCGAAATGCGGTAATAACAAATTTGTAAACGTGAATAAAGCGCGCCTCGCGTTCGCACTCTTCCCCGCGAACAGCAAGCTTATAGAGCGGTTGCCCCGCAATTTTCACGGCAGAATACATGGGCGGTGTCTGAAAAAGATCGCCAATAAATTCCTTTTGAATCGCATCAAGAATCGCTGCTTCTGTTAATGCGGCGGTGGAATGTTCTTCCGTAATCTCACCTAAGCGGTCTTGAGTCGTTGTGGCGGCACCGAAGCGAATCGTTCCAGTATAGGTCTTGTCACCACCCATTACACGGTCAGAAATCTTTGTTCCCTTACCCAACAAAATCAAAAGTAAGCCTGTCGCATCAGGATCAAGCGTTCCACCATGCCCTACCTTTGCGAAGCCAAACTTTCGCCGTAAGGTGGTTACAATTACATGCGAAGGCATCCCTGCGGGCTTATCAACAGGTAAAATGCCATCCGGATCCGAATAGACGTCACTCACAATGCTACCCTCTAAACTATTCTGCAGATATAAAAAACGGGGAAAAGCGAAACAATACGCAGCTCCCCGTTTCTATTCGAAGGATTAAACGATGCTTAAAGCACCCTTAAAAATCCTCTTATTCATTTTCAGGATTCGCATCCATTGGAAGATCCAAGTGATTTAGAATGTCTAAAACACGATCACCCTTTGCGATACCTGTGTCCAAGCGGAACCGTAATTTTGGTGTGTAGTGCAACGTCATATTACGGTTAATCAACGTCTGGATTTCCTTCGCATGCTTCGAAAGACGACGCAACCACGTAGGATGGTCTGCTGCGTCCATAATGGAAACCCAAACATTTGCAGAACGCAAATTCGGCGCACATTCAACCTTTGTCACGGTAATGCCGGCCACATCCACTTCGGGATCCGATTGAAGGACACGAAACAGATCGTCGGCAATTTCCCGCAACAATAACGCATTTACGCGATCAAGGCGATTCACTGACATGTTAGACTGTCCTTAGAGCGACTTGGGTAATTCTTCCATTTCGTAACATTCAACAATGTCACCTTCCTGGAAGGCTTCAAAGGAGCCGAAACCGAGACCGCATTCCTGTGCAGGAGCAATTTCCTTAACGTCATCCTTAAAGTGCTTCATCGTCTCTACAGCGCCATCAAAGATCTGCTGGCGACCACGGAAGATGCGGAAGCGACCCTTAAAGCGCAACGTACCATCCAACATCTGACAGCCAGCAATTTTACCCAACTTGCTGATGTCGAAGATCTGACGGATTTCAGCATGCCCGCGCACAACTTCCTTGTATTCCGGCGGAATGAGTTCCAACATGCAACGCTTCACATGTTCAATCAATTCGTAAATAATGCGGAACGTATTGATGCGGACACCATTCTGACGTGCCATACTCTGAACGCCAGGCTCGCAGTTCACACCGAAGCCAACAATGGTTGCGCCCTTAGCACGCTGCACATCTGCAGAAGTCACCGAGCCCACGCCAGAATAGATCATCTTCAACGAGACCTTCTGAGACTCAATCGAATTCAAACATTCGACCACAGCTTCAGCAGTACCCTGCGTGTCAGCCTTAACAATCACATTCAATTCAGCAGTTTCGTTGAGGCCGAGCTTCTTCGACCAATCCGCCATCGAGGCAGACTGAGCTGCAGAAAGCGATTCCAACTTATTCACTTCAGCTGCCTTTTCAGCCAAAGCACGTGCACGCTTTTCGTTCAACATCACGCGGAATTCAGAACCTGCTTCAGGCACACCAGAGAGACCCGTGCACTTCACAGCGATCGAAGGACCTGCAGACTTCACCGGCTTGCCGCGTTCATCAATCAAAGTACGCACCTTACCATAGTGTTCACCGCAAAGCACCACATCGCCGACCTTGAGTGTACCACCCTGAACAAGGAAGGTCGCCGTAGGACCAAGGCCCTGTTCCAACTGCGATTCAATCACAGCACCATTTGCACGGCGGTTCGGATTGGCCTGGAGTTCCAAGACATCGGCCTGAATCAAAATGGTTTCGAGCAAGTCTTCAACACCTGCACCCGTGGTACCAGAGACTTCGCAGCATTCAATATCGCCGCCCCAGGTACTTGGCGTCAAGCCTTCAGCCTGCAACATCTGATAGACGCGCATCGGATTTGCGTCAGGCTTATCGCACTTCGTCACGGCGACCAACATCTGCACACCTGCATTACGTGCATGCTTAATCGCTTCACGCGTCTGAGGCATCACACCGTCATCTGCTGCCACGATAATCACAGCGATGTCCGTGATGTTTGCACCGCGAGCACGCATCGATTCGAATGCAGAGTGACCCGGCGTATCCACGAAAGTAATCAAACGGCGATTACCATTATCATCACGCTGATCCAATTCAATGGTGTATGCCGCAATGTGCTGAGTAATACCACCCGCTTCACCCGCTGCCACGTGAGCATTACGGATGTAGTCCATCAACGTCGTCTTACCATGGTCAACGTGACCGAGGAAGGTCACCACTGGCGGACGCAAGAGCATGTCTTCGGGCTTGTCTTCCGGAATATCATCGTCAGCGTCTTCGCTCTTCAACTGCGGCTTACGTTCTGCCGAACGCTGCTTAGTGCGTTCTGCAGTTTCCGTCACATAA
>JAGCML010000210.1 GCA_017646485.1 Kiritimatiellia bacterium | reverse complement strand
GTCCCAACTGATGGTGGCTAAGCTCGCAGGTGTGCTCTTTGATAAGGTCATGCCGATGAGGAGTCCAGCGACGAGGGAGATGGGTAAGAGTGCCGCCCACACGAAGCTCCACTTAATGTTCAGCGGACGCTTGCCGATGACTTTGAGTGCCGTGCTTGCGGCTTTGTTTTCGGGGTAGACCGTGGCAATGTTCTGCCAAAGGCGACGTGCTTCAGGGATGTCGCCCTCTTCCATGCGAATGCGGGCGAGCAAATCAAGCGCTTCAGGCGTCTTGGAGAGTTCTTCGTGGGAAAGGATGAGCGTCTCTGCTTCGCTATACTGTTTTGCGCGTGCCAAGGTGTAGGCGCAGAGGAGCGCAGTTTTTGCATTACTCGCCATTTTGATGACCCTCCTCGGATGCAGGGGTTACGACGGGTTGGGGCACTAAGACGCCATGGCGCATGAGAATGGTTTCGATAGTGTGAAGGGCACCCATCACCTTTTCATTCTCGCCATCACAGAGTGCTTGGTAAACCACCCCCATGGAGGCGCCTAATTCGGCCCAGTCGGCCTTGTCGGCAGCCACCTGCGCAGCCGTCAATTCGTTTCGACGGAAGGCTTCAAATTCAAACTCTGCAAACTGTTTTGAGATCTCAACTAAAGCGGTGGTGTCGCATCCGGCCACACTTAATTCCGGCCGCAACGATGGGGTGGGTTCTGACGTCATTCTGGCACTCCTTCTCTGTCACTCTCATATTATGCCATAAGTTGATAGAGTAAGGAGATTTGAACCGTGAAATAATTCGCGGTTTTGCGTTAAAAATGCACCTTATTTTGCGTTGGGAATGGCGGCGCAGAGATTACTGGATGGGGAGCCACTCAAAGAGGGCGCGGGGGAGGAGGCGAAGGAGGAGTGCAATCAGGCGCCAACGCGGGGTGACGTAGATCACCGATTGCTGCGCTTGGAGTCCACGGACGATAACCTTTGCGGCGGTTTCGGGTGAACATCTCCAGAAGGTGGAGGCTTGGCCCATCGCTGTGTCAACAAAGCCTGGCATGAGGGTGATGTAGTGACAGGGGAGTTGCCCGTGACGCGCCTTTCTGCGATAGCCTTCCATGGCGTTAATCATGTAGGCCTTTGAGGCCGAATAGCCATTGGTGTTTTCCAGTCCACGAATGCCCGCGATGCTGGCGGTCGCAACAAAATAGCGGCAATGCGTGAGGGCCCACTGCGCAAAGCGTTCAAAGGCGAGCACATTCACTTGCAGGGCTTGTTCGGTGCGTGCGGCATCGGGCATTGGGGTGCGTTCGCCAAAGCCCGCATTGTAAATCAACGTGTCAATATTGAGGTCGGCGATGCGTTGGACCGCATCTGGCGCAGTGACATCAAGGGTGAGTGTCTCGCCGCCTAATGTCTCTAAATGGGCTTGGCGACGTCCTGCCGCGATGGTTTCATAACCGCAGGCGCGGAGGAGCAGAACTAAGGCTCGCCCAATGCCTGTTGTGGCACCGAGTACGAGAATGCGTTTCATTTGAGGGACAGATTTCATGTCTACAGTGTAACACGGTTGAGGTGTGTATGCAATGTGTACGCAGTATGTTTTTTTGTTTGGTGAATTGACAAGTGCTAAAAATTAAAAGTAAACTATTCTCATTCTGAAGAAAGGAGTACTTATGAATCTCAAGAAGTTCGCTTTGTTTGCCGGGGTGTTGGTCTCGGCCGTGTCAATGGCAGCCCAGATGCAGGTGGTCGATACGTTGGAAGAGGCCCTTATTGCTGCACGTGAAAAGCAGGGCATCGTGATGATGAATTTCACGGGCACCGATTGGTGCACCGCATGTAAGCACTTGAAGGAAAAGGTCTTCACCTCGGAGGCGTATTGCAATGCTTATGGTGATAAGATCGTCATGACGGCTGTGGATTTTCCGCGCTTGCCTGAATTGCGCGCAAAGGTCTCCAAGGAAGAGGCCCAGCGTCGTGAAAAGCTCATAATGTCTTATCAAATCAATGGTTTACCTTCGGTGGTCTTGATGGATGCCGGCGGTTTCCCCTTCGCCATCATTAATGGTACGCGCCCTGAACCCGAAGCTTATGTGGAATTGATCGCTACCGCTTTGAAGGCAAAGGAAACGCGTGATGCCGCATTTGAAAAGGCCCAGCATTTGACAGGTATGGAGCGCGCCACCGCATTGGCCGAAGCTTTGAATGCTGTTCCGCGTGCTTGCCGCGATAAGTATCCGTTGATCGTGAGGGAAATCAACCTCTTGGACCCTAATAACACCTTGGGTTATCGTGAGGTCTTAGGAAAGTCGGAACAGTACGTCCAGCAGTTGGAGGCGCTGCGCACGTTGGCAAATTCCTTCGTGGGTCACTTCGAACCCGATCTCATCCGTGCCGATATCCAAAAGATTATCACCTTATTGGAAAATAAGGAACTGGATCCCGAAATTCGTCAGTTCGCTTGCCGTACCGTGGGTGACTCTTATGCATTGCTCT
>JAGCML010000209.1 GCA_017646485.1 Kiritimatiellia bacterium | reverse complement strand
TGGGGCTTCGCTTCAAACGGCGCGTGGCGGATCGACCTGGTGGACGTGTTCGCCGCCGAACCTAATCTCTGTAATCCACTCCATAAAAAAGGTGCGCCTCGTGAGGAGACGCACCTTTTTTGTTTGTCGGTTGGGAAGAATAACGATTTTCGGCGTCACCAGCTTACTCATCCAATGTGCCAGCGTAGACCCCGCGACGTACTTTCTGCGTAGAAGTGCGCTCCAAGGGCGTGTGCGAGACGACAACCTTGCGCGGATGTTTGTATGCCGCAAGCGTTTCACACTGACGTTTGACTGCATCGCGCAAGAGGACCTCAAGGTTTTCAGGCGTGATGGTGGGATAGACGCGCGTGACATAGTCTTCATTCGGGGAGACAATCGCACCAACGCGTTCGCCGGGTTCGTCCTTCCCGTGATAGGCGAGCACCACGACGGCGCCGATGAGCGGGTCACGGGCGATGGCTTGTTCGACCTCTTCCGGGTAGATATTTTTCCCTTCGCGATTGACGATGAGGGCCTTTGCGCGGCCACGAATCGTGATAAATCCAGCCTCATCCATGGAGGCGAGGTCACCTGTGCGGAGCCAATCGCCACTAAAGGTCTCCTCGGTGGCCTCTGGACGTTTCCAATAGCCGCGGAAGACCTGTGGGCCACGGACTTGTAATTCGCCCACACCCTGTGCGTCTGGTGCATGGATGCGTGCCTCTAATGCGGTAATCGCAGGCCCTACAGAACCAATCTTACCGTGCGAGGGCGAATTCAATGAGATAATCGGGGCGCATTCTGTGAGGCCATATCCTTCGCTGGCAGGAATGCCAAAGCGATTGAGTTGCTTTAAGAGTTGGGGATTACACTTCGCGCCACCAATGATGATGAGGCGAAGTTTGCCTCCCAGTGCGGCCAACATCTTGCGTCCGACTACCTTTGGTGCGAACGTACAGAGGGTGCGCCCCAACCATGTTTCGCGCGCACCGCTCTCTAATTTCGCCGCAAGTTTCTCTGCCATCAAGGGCACTGCCATCAAGACGGTGGGCTGCAAGTGGCGCATATCGTCCGAAAGCGTACGCAACGAGCGGATGTAGACCATCTGCGCATGGCGAATAATCGCAATGAGGAAGTTGGCCGTGAAGCAGAAGGCGTGGAAGAGGGGCAACACCATGAGGAAACTGTCTTGCGGCGTGACCTCTACGGTGATGATGTCAAGCGAACCATAAGCATCGGTCACGAAGTTGCGATGGGTGAGCATTGCGCCCTTGGGTTTGCCTGTTGTGCCGCTGGTGTACAGAATGCCGCAGATGGAGTCGGGGGTGGGTTGGTAGAGCGGATCATTCCAGAAGCGCAAAGATGCCCCAGGGGTAATCTGACGAAGTACGTCATCCATGGTATCAATCGGAATCTGCAAACTGTCAGGGCAGGGTGCAGGCGCAGTGAGTAGGATGCGTTGGAGTTGCGGTAAAAGGGGGGCCAATTCTGCAATCATCGGCAGGTGCGCAGGGTCAGTCACGAGGAGCATTGCCTCAGAGTCGGCCAAGATGTGGTGTGTTTCCTGCGGGGTGAGTTTCGGGTCAATGGGCACCACCGTGCCATTCAGTCCCGTGATGGCGAGGTAGGTTTCCACCCATGTGGGAGAATTGGGCAGTAAAATCGCAATGCGAGAGGCGCCAGGACGCAGTCCATAGTGGCCAAACCACTCGGAAAGGGTGCGAACTCGGTCAAGCGTTTCGGCATAGGAGCGTTGGCGCCAAGCTTTGTTTTCGTACCACTTAGCAAAGAGGTGGTCGCGCGGTTCGGCCTGGACGGCGGCTTCAAAGAGGGTTTTAAGGGTTTGTGTGTCGTCAATCATGGACGGGTCTCCGGTGTGATTAAAGTGAGATTAAAGCCGCGCCCTTCGGGTTTGAGGATGAGGGCGGCTTGCGCTTGGTAGGGTGTTTGCACGGGAATGAACCCCTGTGCGCGAACAAAATCGTGGTAGGTGGGCGCAGTGTAAATGCGTGCTTGAGGGGGAAGCTGGCGCAGTTCGTGTGCAGTGGGCAAGCGAATGGGGAAGATAAAGGGCTGAATGACAACGATGCCAGTGATGGCAAGGGGCAGGCAAAGCACGAGCGCAGCCACATTCCCCCAACGTTTGATGAGCCCCACAGAACCATATCCAGCCAAAATCGCACAGGCAAAGCCCGTGAGGTGCAACCATTTGACGGGCGCTCGAATTTGGTTGATGAAGGGGAGTTGCCAAATCCCTTGGTAAATGGGCGTGTATTTGCCGAAGGCTAATAGAAGACTTACGCCAGCGAGTCCAGCCCAGAAGCAACGCATCGGTAGCGTTTCGCGGTCGCCCTTTCGGAGGAAGGCTGCGATTGCTAAAAGGAGGGTGAGCCACCCAAGGTGTACACTGTGTTGGCGCAACACCTGATAGGCGGAGCCCATGCGCCCAATGTAGGGATTGGGGTCAAATGAATAGGAGGTGCACCCGCGCGCATTCGGTACGATAAATTCAAGGGCGTCTTCTGGTGGCAGGGACCAGTCGGTGGTGAATTGCCACTGGGCGGCTTGTGCAGTTGCGGGCGAGGTGGTGGCGGCAGTGGCTTGGGTGAGTTGC
>JAGCML010000208.1 GCA_017646485.1 Kiritimatiellia bacterium | reverse complement strand
GTCAACTTGGTGCCATTGACCACTACCTCCAAGGTGTCACTCTGGGCGGGTTTTGCATCCGTGGGAATCGTGTAAGAGAGAAGGAGGGGACGCACAACGCCCTTAAAGGATTGGCCATTAAAGGTGTCAACGATATCGGGCACCAAGACGCCATTGCCTGTGGTGTAACGAATTGGACGCACGTCAACGAGTCCCTTTGCACACGTTGCCGAGAGCGACTGAATGCCTGCCGGCGCCTCAACCAAGACCTGGGCTTGCACAGTTTCGCCTCGCCAACCGCGGAGCACAAGGGCGGTGGCGCGTTGGGGGAGGCCCGAAAGGACATCGCGATTAAAGCGTTGGCGTAGGGAGACGGGAATCAAGTGCGGCGCAGTGGCTTCGGTAGCAGGGGCAGGTGTGCCGAAGGGTTTGCCATCGGGTTCGTACTGGGCGTGTTGAGCGGGAACTGCAAGGGCTGCGCAAAGGGGAAAAAGCAGGGAGGCAAGGAGAAGGGTGTGTGATTTCATACGTTAGGTTATTGTTGGGGATAATGTGAGTGTGCGCGAGTTATTAAGGCACCCTCACGGGTTTGTAAATGGTGAAGATAGGTGTTTTCCGAGAGCGTCCACACGGAGGAGGTAATCTCATCGCCAGCCACAACAGGACGCTTGTACTCAATGTCAAAGGTGTCTGGCGTCTGCTCAAAGAAGAGGGTTTCGGGCAAAGGTTCACGCAAATAGGCGGCCAGATGCACATTATTGACGTGATGATTGGCATCAATCTCTGCCTTACGCGCAGTGAGGGAAAGGGTGTTGAGCGGTTGGTCTGCTGTTGGGGGCGCCGGAAACTTTGCGGCGCAGAGCCCAAAGGCGACCGTTTCTGGCGCTGCGAGCGTCTTAACGGCCTCTGGTAATGGCGCGAGTTTGCCCGTGTCGAGGTTGACACAGAGCCATTCGCTGGAGGCTTCGATAAGTCGTTCGCCAGCGGCTGTTTCCAAGAAGAATTGACGTTCTGCCACGAGGCGTCCGCGGATGCCGCTGGGCCAAGTGTTTAGGGTGATGGCTTCACCCCATAAGGGCATCCGAATGAGGCGCAACGTCATACGCCCTAACATCCAGGTGAGCCCTTGCGCCTGCAAGGATTGGATGCCAACCCCGAGCGCTTCGGCATGGCGTCCTGCGGCTTCTTGCAACCACTGCAAAACGGCTGGAATCGTCACACGAAAGCCGAGTTGGCAATCACTCGCTGTGATGTCAATGGGCAGACGATAGAGATTAAGTGGGGCGACACCCTCTAAAGCACTCATTCGGCTTTACGCTCCAGTTCTGGATTTTGCAGTTTTAATGGATGCTTGACGTCAAAATTGAATTGGATTTGGAGCGCTTCAGAACGTTCTGGCACACGGATAGAGAAGGACTGGGGCCCAATGCGTTTGTAGTTGTGCACATGGTCGCGCCGACGATTGCCTTTGGTATCAAAGAATTCGGCATAAACCGAAAACTTCTCTTTCCCCTTAATTGGAGCGGTCGTCTTAAAGGAAAATTGCAATCGCTTGCAATTGTCGGGAATCGGCGTTAAAGGGGAGAGCAGGGTAATGTGCCTGGGGTGTAAACCATCGGGGAGGAGTTCAAGCTGATTCTTGGAGGAGTCTAAGGTGAGTTGCGCACCTTCGGGAATCTTCCACTGTTGCAAGGGAGCCAATAGATTGGCTGGATTGTAGTAGGCTGTCGGCGCACTCTCGGGGAGGGTGGAACCCAATCGCGCTTGCAAGATGGCAAAGAGCAGTAAGACAATAACGAAGGCGGCGGCAAAAATCCAGAAGATGAAGCGCGAGCTGCGATGTTGTTTGACTGGTTGGAAGGGCGAGTGCGCATTTGCAGCGGATGGTTTGGGCGCAACAGGATTACGCATGGCCAATTCACTCTGACG
>JAGCML010000207.1 GCA_017646485.1 Kiritimatiellia bacterium | reverse complement strand
TTTTTCTGTATCTTTTTCGATATTTTGGTGGGAATAGATGCTTTTCAGTTTGCAAATTTTTGAGGAATGTGGGATACTATGTAAAGATTTTAGTTACAAAGGAGCAAAGAGCACGATGTATACACACATAGCAGGAACTGGCTCCGCAGTGCCCCAGCGCGTCATTACGAATGACGATTTGTCAAAGATGGTGGACACTAGCGATGAGTGGATTTTCTCGCACACCGGCATTCGCCAGCGTCATGTGGTGGGTCCGGAAGAGAACGCATCGACGTTAGGCTGTGAAGCCGCACGCCGCGCCCTTGAGGATGCGGGAGTGGCTCCGGAGGAAGTGGGCACGATTATCGTGACCTCGACCACGCCTGACTATGCGGTTTATCCTTCTACGGCTTGCATTATTCAGGGCATGTTGGGTGCTAAGAATGCTGCGGCATTTGACTTGGCTGCAGCTTGCCCGGGCTTTGTCTATGGTTTGACCGTAGCGAAGGGTATCATGCAGATTGACGATCGTCCGGTTTTGGTGATTTCGACTGAAATCATGAGTCGTACGATTAATTGGTCTGACCGTAATACTTGCTGCCTTTTCGGCGATGGCGCTGGCGCAGTGGTATTGAAGAATAGCGAACAGCCTGGCGGCTTGGGCTTCCACTTGATCGGTGCTGACGGCACGGGTTATTTGGCGATTCACCGCGAGGGTGGCGTTCGTACGGAAGAGACCGCTCGCGAAAAGCCGGGCGATTTGAAGATGGATGGCCGTTCGGTCTTTAACTTTGCTGTGCGTAGCTTCTGCGATATTATCGCTAAGAGCATGGAACACTACGGATGGACCGAAAAGGATCTCACGTGGATTGTGCCGCACCAGGCTAACGTCCGCATTATTGATGCTGCAGTGAAGCGTATCAATGTGCCGGTTGAGAAGTTCTACGTGAATATTGACCGTTTTGCAAATACCTCGAGCGCCTCGATTCCGATCGCATTGGATGAAATGTCGAAGCAGGGCTTGTTGCGTCGTGGCAACCGCTTGATTTTGGCTGCATTCGGTGCAGGACTTGTGTACGGCGGTCTCGCTGTTGAATGGACTAAGTAAGCAATTTGAATTTGAAAGGAAATCGTATCATGGATAAGAAGAAAGTTGTCGTCACGGGTCTCGGTTGCATTACGCCCCTCGGTAACGATGTGGATACCTTCTGGCAGGGCATTCGTGAAGGTCGTTGCGGCATTAATACGATTACGCGCTTCGACACCTCTCGCCTCAATGTGAAGGTGGCTGGTGAAGTGAAGGATTTCAATGTGGGCGACTACATCGACCCCAAGGAAGCCAAGCGTTTGGCACTCTTCGCTCAGTACGCTGTGGCAGCTGCTAAGCAGGCATGGGTGGATGCAGGTTATGCAGATCTTCCTGCAGCTACTGAAGAATGCCCCAATCCTTGGCGTTGCGTGGGTACTGAACCTGCTAAGGGCGTGGATCCTGCTCGCGTGGGATGTATCCTCGGCGTGGGTATCGGTGGTAAGGAAGTGGATGCTCCCACCTACAAGACGCTCTTCGAAAAGGGTCCCCGTCGTATCGGCCCTATGACCATCCCGATGCTCATCGCAAACGAAGGTCCCGGTAACGTCTCCATTTACCTCAAGGCTAAGGGCCCCGTGCTCACCGTTTCTACGGCATGCTCCGCTTCTACCGACGCAATCGGTGTCGCACTCGACATGATCCGCAACGGCCGCGCTGACGTGATTCTCGCTGGTGGCGCAGAATCCACCATCGAAGAATACTGCGTCGGTGGCTTCCAGGCTATGCACGCACTCTCCACCACGGAAGATCCGCTCAAGGCTTGCCGTCCGTTCGATAAGGAACGCAATGGCTTCATCATGTCTGAAGGCGCAGCAATCCTCGTGTTGGAAAGCGAAGAACACGCTAAGGCTCGTGGCGCTAAGATCTACGGCGAAGTGGCTGGTTATGGTGCAGGTGGCGACGCTCACCACGTTTGCGCTCCCGACCCTGAAGCTTCGGGTATCATCCTCGCTGAAAAGATGGCTATCGCTGACGCTGGCATCAAGCCGGAAGACGTGCAGTACATCAACGCTCACGGTACCTCCACCGGCCTCAATGACCCGATGGAAACCAAGGCTGCAAAGGCTGTCTTCGGTGAACACGCCTACAAGTTGAAGATGAGCTCCACCAAGTCCATGACCGGTCACCTCCTCGGTGCAACGGGTGCATTGGAAGCCCTCGTCTGCTTGAAGGCCATCAACGATAACTTCTATCCGCCGACAATCAACTACAACACCCCCGATCCGGACTGCGATTTGGACATGGTGCCGAACAAGGGCATTGAAGCTCCGTTGGACATCGCCATGACCAACACCCTCGGTTTCGGTGGTCACAACTCCTCGTTGATTCTCCGTCGCGCCTAAGCTGACGCTAGCAGGTTCCCGTGTTCGCACGGGGACCTGTAACACCCTCTTAACCTCGTTAACCAATTTCCGTTGAAGGAGTTCTTATGTACGATAAAGAAGCCATCAAAACGGTGCTTCC
>JAGCML010000206.1 GCA_017646485.1 Kiritimatiellia bacterium | reverse complement strand
TGCCCATGATGCGTTCCACGAATCAAGGCGTGAATACGGTGATTGACGCTGTGGGGCGTTCTCAGGTGATTGAGCCGGGTTCGTTCCCTACGCGTGTGAAGGTTACAGAAAAGCCCTTCTCTTCTTTCTATTTGACGTGGGGTGAAATGATCTTTGGCGCACCCTGCACGCTCTTCTTATTGGCATTGCTCTTCCTGATTGCAATGGGCCGCTGCAAGGTGAAGTCGGTGGCCGCTCTTTTGGTTGCATTCTGCGCATGTGGTTTCCCGAGCCTCTCTTTCGCAGATCAGACGTTGTTGCCGACCTCTGAAATGGCATTGGATGATGGGAATGCATCTTTGGCTGAACGTACGGCACAAACGGTTTTGACCTCTTTGGGGTTGGCACCAGAAGAACGTGCAAAGGCTGAAGAAGTCTTGATTCGTTTGGCCTTGAAAAAGGGCGCATGGGACGAAGCACTTGCGAAGATTGATGCTTGCCCAGAATTGCCAGCCGAACGCCGTTTGGTCTTTACATTAGCCGCATTGTGTGGCAAAAAAGAGTACTCGCGTGTCTTGCAGGTCTATGATGAAGCACGTATTTCTGCAGACAATTTATGGGGTGTGACGGCATTACGTTACAGTTTGCTGGCCGCACAGGAAACGGGAAAGAAGTTGTTGGCCGCAGAACGCTTTGCCGCGGTTCAAGCAGCACCTGCCGCCACCGATCAGGTGAAGGCAGAGAATGCGTTGGAATGGAATGCTTACTCGCCGAATGATGCGTCCCGTAAGGCCTTGTTGGTAGCGGCAGAAAAGGCTGACCAGGGGGGCATCTTTTTGACCTGTGCGCTCGCATTACCAAAGGCTTTTGCCGCCTTTGATAAGACGCCGGCCTTGGATTGCTTGAAGGCAACGCTGGCCTTAAAAGGGTTGTCGAGTGCCATTACGGCGCAACTTGCGCTTGCAGCGGTAGAACTTGCGGATACCGAGGCTGAAAAGATTGCCTTTGCACGACAGGCGGTGACCGTTGCGCGTGAAACAATTGTGCGTCAAAAGGCGCTCCATGCTTTAGGAAGCTTGCTCTGTAAGGAGAAACAAACATTTGAAGAAGGGCTTGGTTTGTTGAAGCAGGCGGTTGCTTTAGATCCATCAACGGAAGTCGCGCCGCAAATACAGTTGAAGATTGCTGAGGCTTTGCATGCCTATGGTGATTCAGAAGAGGCTTTGAAGGCGTATAACCGTTATTTGGAAAGCTATGATTTGCCGGCATATGCGATTACGGTAAGGCAGGGGAAGGGGCGCCTTTTGGTCGCAATGGGACGCTTTGATGAGGCGCTTGCAGTTTTTGTGGATGCGGCAGATTTAGCCACTGTGCCAGAACAACACATCTCTTTAATGTTGGAAGGTGCAGATGCTGCGACCGCAGCGAAGCGTTATCCGCGTGCAATTGAGTTGTATCGTCAATTGTTGCGTGAGGGGGCTCGTGCGGGTATTCCTTTGAAATTGGCACGTTGTTTAGAGGATGCTGGCCAATTAGATGCTGCAATTAAAGAGTATCAGACGGTGCGTGACGATGCATTCTCTGCAGAACAAGATGTGTATACCGCTGCGATGCGTCTTGCAGGGATTCAAATTAAGGCGAAGCGTTATACGGATGCGATTTCTGAATACACCAATGTTTTGCGTCGTCTCAAGCAGGATACGTTCATTTTGCCGACGCTTTTGGAGCGAGGTCGCACCTATTATCGTATGGATAATCTGCAGAGTGCACTTGAGGATTTCCAAAAGGTCGAACCGACCGATTCGCCTTGTGCGGAGGAGGCGCGCTTCTTCCTTGTACTTTGTTTGTATCGTTTGGGCGAGGATGCGCGTGCAAGAAGTTTGGCAGAGGCCTATATGTGCGCTTATCCGAATTCGGTACGTATCCCTGATGTGGTGTTGTGGCTCGCTAAGAGTGACTTTAATCAGGGTGATTATGTCGCAGCACAAAAGGGTTTTGAAAACTTCGTGGAGCGTTGGCCAACAGATGTACGCGTAACCAATGCGCTTTACTTGGCCGCACGCGCAGCCTATTTAAATCAAAACTATTCTGAGGCGGTGGAGCGTGTGAGCCATTTGGCGCAGCTTGCTCCAGATGACAAGTTAATTCCAGATGCACGCTTTTTGCAGGCGGAGGCATTGGTCGAGCTTGCACGACATGCCGAAGCGCGTGACCTCTTGGATGCACTCATTCGCCGTTATCCCAATGCGTCTTGGATTGCTGAGGCATATGGCTTGCGCGGAGATTGCCTTGCGTATACTGCGATTGACGATCCTGAACGTTATGCGCTTGCCTTGACGTCTTACCAAGAGGCCATCTTGCGTTTGGAAGATGACTTAGACGTTTCGCTCAAGTATCTCTTCCGCATTGGCCGTGTTTTGGAACGTCAAAACCAACGTGATGAGGCGGCCGAACAGTATACGAAGTTGATTTATCGCGTCTTGAATTGTCCTGAAATCTCAGCCACAGGAAAACAGTGGTTCCAGAAGGCTTTGACGCGTCTGCGTTCCATTGAAATGGCGCGTGGAAATATGCCGTCATTTGAACTCTTACTGTATCGTGTTCAGCGCGCAAAAATCCCTGGCGTTGAATTGCCATAATAAAAAGATTGCTTTACGTTTTAATGAAAAAGGTTTTCCAATGAGTTTAATTTGTAAACATGTGGATGCACTCACGGGTTATACACCAGGTGAACAACCTCGTTTTGAGGGTATGGTGAAGTTGAATACAAATGAAAATCCATATCCACCGTCTCCAGATGTGAGTGCCGCATTGGCTTCATTTGACTGGCAGAAGTTGCGTCTCTATCCAGATCCTGTTTGCAATAAGGTGCGCGCCTTAATTGCAGAACTTAATGGTTGTTCGCCAGAACAGGTCTTCGTGGGAAATGGTTCCGATGAAATCTTGGCCCTTTTCACGCGTGCGTTCGTTGAGGTGGGTGGGAGAATTGGTTACTTTGATCCGACCTATTCGCTCTATTCTGTTTTGGCCGCAATTCGTGATGCCACCGTTAAACCCTTTGCCTTGAATGCTGACTTCACGTGTCCGCTTCCGCCGGCAGACTACGCAGATACCTTTATTTGGACCAATCCCAATGCGCCGACCTCTTTGATGGCCGACCCCGAAGTGATTGCTTCTTTTGCGAAGTCGTTTAAGGGTGTGCTTTTAATTGACGAAGCCTATGCAGATTTTGCACCCGCAAATTGCATGTCCATCGCAACTGCGCCAGAGAATACAAACACCTTGGTCATGCGTACGCTCTCAAAGAGTTATTCGCTCGCAGGTATGCGTTTTGGTTATTGCGTTGGGCCGAAGGAACTCATTGATGCGCTTTACAAAATCAAAGATTCCTACAACATGGATGCTTTGGCGCAAGTGATTGGCTTCGCCGCATTGAATGATCAAGCGCACATGAAGCAGAATGCTGCTAAAATTATCCAGACGCGTGCGACATTAGCGCAAGCACTTGAAGCGCGCGGCTGGCAGGTGTTGCCTTCTGCTTCGAACTTCCTTTTCGCGAAGCCGCCCGTGAATGCCGCCGAACTTTTCGCGGCGCTGCGTGAACGTCACATCTTCGTGCGTTACTTCCCCGCAGAGAAGACGAAAGATTACTTGCGAATTACCATCGGAACCCCTGCAGAGGTTGAGAAACTATTGGCCGTTCTTGCAGACTATAATGCCTAATTGTGGAGACTCAAATGCGTACAGCAGAAATGAAGCGCACAACGCGTGAAACAGATATTTCCTTAAAGATGAACCTCGATGGTACTGGAAAGCATTCGATTTCCACGGGCATCGGTTTCTTTGATCATATGTTGGAACTCTTCGCCCGTCATGCTTTGATTGACTTGGAGTTGACGTGTAAGGGTGATTTGCAGGTGGACTACCACCACACGGTGGAAGATGTCGGCTTGGTTTTGGGTGCCGCATTGGATCAAGCCTTGGGAGATCGCCGTGGCATTACGCGTTATGGCTCCTTCCTTTTGCCGATGGATGAGGCACGTGCGGATGTTTTAGTTGACTTGGGTGGGCGTCCATACCTTGTCTGGAAGATCTCGCATCCGGAACAACACATCCGTGATTTCAATGTGCAATTACTTGAAGAGTTCATGCGCGCTTTCAGTACGAATGCACGAATGAATCTCCATGTGGTCCAACCCTATGGCGCTGAAGTGCACCATGTGTATGAGGCCGTCTTCAAGGGCTTGGCACGTGCTTTACGCATTGCGGTCGCTTATGATCCTCGTGAAACGGGCATCCCTTCCAGTAAGGGCACGATCTAATTTTCTTTTAGGATACATTTTTTATGGTTATTCTTCCTGCTATTGATTTGATGGAGAATTGTTGCGTCCGTTTACGTCAAGGACGCGCCGATCAACGCACCATCTATTCCGACAATCCTGTTCAGCAAGCGCAATCTTTCCGCGATAAAGGTGCGGAACACTTACATGTGGTTGATTTGGATGGTGCTTTTGCTGGGACACCGAAGCATACCGCAATCATCGCACAAATCATTCGTGAATGTGGTTTGAAGGTTGAGGTGGGTGGCGGACTTCGCACCGATGAAGCTGTGGCAGAATTGATGGAAGTGGGTGTGGCGCGCGCTATTATTGGTACGCGTGCATTGGAAGATACCGAAGCCCTTGCGCGTTGGGTGCAGTGCTATGGCGAACGAATCGCTGTTGGAATCGATGCGCGTGGTGGATTTGTGCAGACGCGTGACTGGGTTGAAACCTCTACGATGAAGGCGACCGACTTGGCGAAGAAGGTTGCTGACCTCGGCGTTCAGACAATCATCTACACAGATACTGCGACCGATGGCATGCTCGGTGGTACCAATCTGCAGGCGATGCAGGAGATGGCACAGGCGGTTCCGGGTGTGAAGATTATCGCTTCGGGTGGTGTTTCGCTTCCGCAACACGTCACCGACTTGAAGGCCTTAGGCTGTGACAATCTCTGGGGCGCAATCGTAGGCAAGGCGATTTACGAAGGCGTGACCACGGTTGAGGCGATGATTGCTGCCGCAAATGCGTAATCTGTTTACAGTAGAACCGTGAAACGACGCTCATTGATGCGTGAGGCTTCTCAGCATGAATGAGCGTTTCTGTTATAAAGGTGAATGCGAAGTGCACCTCTACAATGAGGGAGGAACTGAAATGGAAAATGTGAAAACGGAACGTCTCATTTGGATGGATTGGTTGAGGGTAATCGCCATCTTTTTTGTCTTTGTCGTTCATAGTTGCGAACCCTTCTTTTTTGGAGGAGAGGGCACGCTCATTCGTTGCCAAAGTGACGCCGTTTGGATTGCGGTGTTGAATACATTGGTCCGTTCGTGTGTGCCGCTTTTTGTCGTGGCGTCCAGTTACTTACTCTTTCCTGTTCAAACGTCTACGTTTACCTTTCTCAAGCGTCGTGCGTCGCGTCTCTTGATTCCCTTTGCCCTCTGGACATTGATTTATGCCTTTTTAAATGGTAGCTTTGTTGAAAATCTAAGCACATTGTGGCAAAACTTCAATTACTCCGCCGGACATTTGTGGTTTGTCTACATGATTGTCGGGGTGTATTTGTTGATGCCATTGCTTTCACCTTGGGCGGAACGTGTGAGCCAACGTGAATTGCTATTTTACATCTCCCTCTGTTTTGTGAGTGCTTTGCTTCCCTTCTTGCGCTGTTGCTTAGGGGAGGCAGCGATTGTCTTTGGTCCAGGCGGTTTGCCGAATATTGCGAAGTATCCGCTTTGGGGCGAGGCGAGTTGGAATACCTACGGCACATTTTATTACTTGAGTGGTTACATGGGATATCTCTTGTTGGGGTGTTATCTCAGAAGGTTTGTGAAGGCGTTGTCTTGGACGCAAACGTTAAAAGTTGCTCTTCCTTGCGGAGCCCTTGGCTTTGTGATGAGTGCAGGCGGCTTCTTGTGGTCGATTCATGCCTCTGCGAAGACGGGTTTCCCTGTTGAGGGCAATGTCGGTCTGGGGGCCACATGGGAGGGATTCTTACTTTACGATTCTATTGGGGTGGTCTTAATGACCTTGGCGTGGTTGCTTTGTATCCGTCAAATTAAAAGTGAGGGATTTGTTTATCAAAAGCTTTTATTGCCTTGCTCGCGTGTGAGTTATGGCATGTATTTGGGCCATATGGTGCTGCTGGTACCGTTGTTTGGCTGGATTCATCCGTTGATGAGTGCCTGGCTTCCCACGCTTTGGGCAACTCCTGCCACGATTATCGCAACGGCTTGCGTCACCTTTGTCACGAGCAGTCTTGCGTGTCTTGTGCTTGCAAAGGTGCCAAAGGTGGGCAAATGGATTGTGGGGTAATCCATACACAAGCGAAAATGAGCAAATAAAAAAGCCCGCGTGTGCGGGCTTTTTTATTGTATTGAGGGCTCAAACGCTTACTTTCGGCCGCGATCCAGGCGGCAATGGGTGAAGACGCCTTCAGGCAAGCCAATGCGAAAGTGCTTCCATCTCCACCAGAAACAGTTGAGCGGCGTTTCTAAGGTGGGCAACTTATTCCCTTCAGAGTTGTGAATATGGCGTGAGGGATGCGCATCGGCATAATCAAGCAAGGTGCCCATCAGGGATTTCGAAATGAGGGTGCACTGATTGGTCCAGGGCAGCACCCAACTATCCACCACGAAGAAGTCTGGCGCCAATGCGCTGATGTACTTGGGGAAGAGTTGGTCAGGGTGTTGTTCAAGGTAGGGACTTCTCCCGCACCAACGTGTTGCTTTGCCTGGGCGTAAGCAACGACGCACCCATTTGACGAGTACAGAGGATTCATCAAGGACTTCGGTATCTGCCCACCGTGGATCCTTGCAGCGGATCGGCCAGAAGCGAGAGTACATTGAGGCAAAACGATTCTGTTCGCCAGGGTTAAAACGGTTGCGCAAACGCACGAGGTCAACCTTGTCCTCAATCAATGCCTTTAAGGATTGTTGCAGTTGCGCTTTCATGGATTCGGGCGAGACGCAAACGGGGATGTCGTTTTCCAAAATGAGCACATAATCGGTCTTGAGCGACTCCCAGGCCCAACGGAATCCGCCTTGAATGCCCAGGTTTTCTGGACGGGTCACTGCACGAATCTGGCATTCTTCTGCCATTTGACGATCTTCATCAGAGGCGCTTTGAAAGCAAACCACGACATCGTCAAAGAGACGATAAAGGCCATTTTCTTGATGGTTGCGAATGGAAGCAGCAGTGGTCACAGGGGCTTTATAGGCTAAGATGGCCAAGCCAACCGTTTTCCCAAAGGGTTT
>JAGCML010000022.1 GCA_017646485.1 Kiritimatiellia bacterium | reverse complement strand
TCGGGGAGTTGGGCCTCTAAGAGGGGCAACTCTTCCTGCGCCATCTCGGCCATGTCGGGGTCTGCAAGCATCTCTTTGGCTGCTTCAATTTCTTGTTGCAACCCAAAGAATCGCATCGCCGCCGTCTCAATCTTCTTCAAACGCGTGTGCTCACGCAAGACTTCTCCGTAACGACGACGGTCAGCCGTCACAACGGGGTCTGCCATTTGCGCTTCCAAGGTGGGGAGCGCTGTTAAGTAGCTTTGAATTAAGTCGCGGTCAAGCATAGGTGAATTGAATGGAAGTCGATGGGGGCTCTTACAAGAGGGCCTGCGGTCGTCTGCGCCGTTTTGCCGACAGAAAATGCAGTGTCTTTTAAAACGAAATGCCGACACAGCGCGCCAAGCGCGGTGCCGGCAATTTCAGACAAAGAAGCTCTCGGCTTACTTGCGGCCGTAGCGCTGCATGAACTTGTCGATGCGGCCTTCCGTGTCCATCACAGTCTTCTTACCGGTGTAGTAAGGATGGCATGCGGAGCAGACGTTGCAGGACATAGCCTTCACGGTGGAACGCGTCTGAATCACGTTACCGCAAGCGCAGGTAATGGTTGCGTCTTCGTACTTCGGATGAATGTCTTTCTTCATTGGTTAACGCCTTTCAATCTCAAAAAATGTCTATGCATAATAACACACCTTTTACCGATACGTCAATAGGTTATTTTTGTTTTATGCATTTACAGATGATTTTTTTAGGGATAAAATCAGGTTAAAGGGGTGTGGTTAACGTGCTTGACGGGTGCTTCGCCGGCCACTGGTTTTCTTTTTAAATTTAGGTTTTGCTGCGGTGGGCGCATGTACAGACTTACCATTAAGGAGGAGGGTGGTGCCTTCAATGGCGGTGTCCTGATAGAGGCGCACATAGTCCACATAGAATGCGCGTGGATAGTCTTCGGCCACGGGGGCTTCGGCCATGCCGTCCAATGCTAAATTGAGGATGAGGTAATAGATGCCATCGCGGAAGGGGTTTTTCCCATCGGCCTGCGTGGCATCATTTAAAAGATGGGTGAAGATGACCTTTTTATCAAAGGTAAGCTCTAATTTTTCAGGTGTCCAGTTCATGCCATAGAGGTGCCAGTCGCCATCGAGTTCTTTTTCGGTGCCGTATTGCGAGGTGGGGTGGATGTATTGACCGTCTTTGGTGTAGTGGATGGTGGCATGGACGGTTTTGGGCATGTCGGAGATGTATTCAAGGATGTCAATTTCTCCGCAGCTCGGCCATCCTCCGGGGTTGTTGCCAATCAACCACAAGGCTGGCCAAATGCCGCGACCATTTTCAATCTTTGCACGAATCTCCACGCGGCCATAGCGAAATGCCACCTTCCCACGACTATTGATAGAGCCTGAGGTGTAGTTCGCGGCTTTTCGGCTTTCCCACCAATGCGGGCTGTCAGGTTTCCAGTTGGTGCTTTCAAAGGCTTCGTGGTAGGCGGTCAAGGTGAGCGAACCGTGTTTGACGGCGAGGTTTTTAGGCCGGCTGGTGTAAATCTGCACGGCGTCAACATTCCGCACGAAGTTGATTTCGGGGATCCAATACTGGTCGTTGAGTTGCGTCGTATTGAACTCTTCATGCCAAACCATACGTTCGGCGCCGTGGGCGAACGCCCCAATGAGGAGGAGGGCGAGGGTGAAGATGGAGGTGCGCATAGGGGGCCAGGGGGAGTTAAAGGTGAAAAAAGTGCCGGTAGCGTGTGCCACCGGCAGGGAGGGAAAGGGGATTAACCGAGGATTTGGCGGTGGAGTGCCGCGAGTTCTTCCATGGTCGGAGCCGGCGTTTTCGGTGTCCAGTCAATGGGCGTGCCGGCGTAACGCGGAATTAAATGGAAGTGAACGTGGAAGACGGTTTGGCCTGCTGCTTCACCATTTAATTGGGAGAGGGCCATGCCGTCGCACCCCAATTTCTTCTTCAAAAGCGTGGCGGTACGCTGAATGGCGGGCATCACTCCGGCGAGTTCTTCTGGCGGCAGGAAGAAGAGTTCCTTCGCATGGAATTTGGGGATCACTAAGGTGTGGCCACGTTCGATGGGGTTGATGTCAAGAAAGGCGAAGGCGTGTTCGTCTTCAAAAATCTTGAAGGAGGGGATTTCGCCCTTGATAATCTTACAAAAGATGCAGTCGTTCATCACAAAGCTCCTTTTTAAGGGAATGGGTTAAAGATTAATGGTCATGTGTGGCTTCGCCGTGCCATGCTTCTGCGGCAGGTGGGGTAATCTGCCCAGAGAGAATGCGTTGGCGAACCACTTCGGAGAGGAGAATGGTGGCCGCTGCCGATACATTGAGGGAGTCGGCGGTGCCCAACATCGGAATGCGCACGCGCAGGTCGGCGCGGTTCATGAATTCCGCCGTAAGACCATACTGTTCGCTACCGAGACAGAGGGCAACGCGTCCCGTGAGGTTTTGCTCGAAGTAGAGTTTTTCGGCGTGCGGGGTGGCGGCCATAATGGCGAAGTTGTGCGCTTTCAACCAGGCGAGGGTCTCGGAGGCGGAGGCAACTGCTACCGGCAGGGTGAACAGGGTGCCCGTGGAGGCGCGCACGACATTCGGATTGTGGATGTCTGTGCAGGGGTCGCACACAATCACTGCCGCCACACCAGAGGCATCTGCACTGCGCAACATCGTACCGAGGTTGCCAGGTTTCTCAATTGATTCGCAGACTAAGACCAACGCATCCGCCGGTAAATCAAGGTCTGCAAGGCGTTTTGTGACCAACGGTCCTGTGGCTAAGAGACCGTCAGGGCGTTCGCGATAGGCGATTTTGGCAAAGACTTGTTCGGTGCAGGCATAGAGACGCGCCCCGAGGCGTTCGCATTCGCGCACGACTGCAGGTTCGTTTTCGTGTTTCAGCCAGAGTTTTTCGCAGTAGAACAGGGCTTCTGGACGATAGCCGTGGTCTAATGCGCGGCGGATTTCACGATAGCCTTCTGTGAGCATAACGCCGGCATCATCGCGGTGACTGCGTTGGCGTAATTTCACAATTTGTTTAATTTTTGGGTTGGCAAGACTGGTAATTTCGGTAATCATAGCGACTATTATAACTCAGAATGGATGATTTTTGATATCATTCACGCATTATTTAAGGAGTTTAATATGCGTATTCTCACCGGCATCCAACCTTCCGGCAAGTTACATTGGGGCAATTATTTTGGCGCAATGCAGCCCTCCATCGCTATGCAAGAGAAGGGTGAAGCTTTTATTTTTATCGCACAATATCATGCGTTGACGACGGTTCATGATGCGGCGATGTTGCGTCAAGCCACCTTTGATGTGGCGGCAGATTTTCTTGCTTGTGGCCTCGATCCTGCGAAGGCATGCTTATTCCGCCAGGCAGATGTGCCTGAAGTTCACGAATTGGCATGGTTGCTCTCCACGGTGACGCCAATGGGCTTGTTGGAGCGTTGCCATTCGTACAAGGATAAATTGGCGCGTGGTATTGCGGCCAGCCATGGTTTGTTCGCTTATCCGGTGTTGATGGCGGCCGACATTCTCGCGTATCAGAGCGATGTGGTGCCCGTGGGCCGTGACCAGAAGCAACACGTTGAGGTCACCCGCGATATCGCAGCGAAGTTTAATCAGGCTTATGGCGCTGAGGTGTTCAAATTGCCTCAACCGATGATTTCGGAATCTGTGGCTGTGATTCCTGGCTTGGATGGCCAGAAGATGAGTAAGAGCTACAACAATACCATCGGTCTCTTTGACGCTCCGAAGGAGGTCAAGGGGAAGATTATGAAGATTGCGACGGACTCCACCCCCTTGGAAGATCCGAAGGATCCCGATGCG
>JAGCML010000205.1 GCA_017646485.1 Kiritimatiellia bacterium | reverse complement strand
GTGCCCGCACTTCCAAGTGAAGAAGCTGGCGCAGTCTTGGATGCGACGGCCCTCAAACCTTACGCTGGCCAACACGCTTTAGCCGAATTCATGAATGTGCCTGGCGTGATGTTCAATGATGCCGACGCACTCCAAAAACTCGCAGACTACTCCGACCAACCCATTGATGGCCACGCGCCACTCGTCTCTGGTGATGCCCTCAACGCACTCTGCGCCGCAGGCATCACCACTGATCATGAGTGTAGCACCCCGGAAGAAGCGCTTACAAAATTACGTCTCGGCATGACGATTCTCATTCGCGCAGGAAGCGTAGGCCGAAACTTAGAGGCATTGGCCCCCTTGCTCGAAAGCGAATTAAGCGGCAACATCTGTCTCTGCACCGACGATCGTGACCCACAAGACGTGCTCACCGACGGTCATTTAGATGCTGCCATTCGAAAGGCTATCGCCCTTGGACGAGACCCATTGGCCGTCTATCGTGCCGCTTCGCTCACCCCTGCACGCCATTTTGGTTGGCGTGATCGTGGCTTAATCGCACCAGGCTACCTTGCCGACATCGTCCTTATGCCCGACTTGGCAGATTGCCGCGCGCAGATTGTGTTGGCCAATGGCGTAGAAGTGACGGAAGCCGCCTTCGCTACGCGTCCCCCTGCCCCAGACGTCACTCCATTCTGCAATAGCATCAAAACCGAACGCGCCTTCACCGCCGACGACTTTAGCGCGCCAGAAACAGAAGATCGTGTTGCGGGCGTAGCGGAAGGCACCCTCATCACGCAGGCCCTCACACGAAAGGACTGCGACACACCGCCCGCAATCCTCGCCCTCGCAGCACGTCACGGGAAATCCAATCGCATCGGGAAAGCGTGGGCAAATGGATTCACCTTGCGCGAAGGTGCCATCGCCTCAACCGTTGGACACGACTCTCACAATCTCTGCATCGTCGGTACTTCGCCAGAAGCGATGGCCTTAGCGGCGAATGCCCTGCGCGAATGCGGTGGCGGATTCGCCGTGGTACAGGGCGGTAAAGTGACGGGATTACTGCCACTTCCTGTCGGAGGGTTGCTCAGCGATCGCCCGTGGCAAGAGGTCGCTGAAGCACTTGCGCCCCTCCATCAGGCAGCCCATGCGACTGGATGCACGTTAAGCAATCCCTTCCTTGCGCTTGCCTTCCTCCCCCTTCCAGTGATTCCGCATGCGCGTATCACGCTGGATGGCTTCGTCACCCTTTAAGTTTGGAGTTCACATGTCACACTTGATTGCTGCAGATATTGAGACCGCATTGCAAAATGCCTCGTGGATTAGACGCATGTTTGAAGCTGGCGCAGAACTTAAAAAAGCGCGCGGCGCAGAAAATGTCTTCGATTTTTCTTTGGGCAATCCAGATGTTCCACCGCCTGCTAAAACACGTGAGGTCTTGCATGCCTTAGCAGATGATGCGGTGCGTCCGTGCGGTTTGGGTTACATGCCGAATGCGGGCTTGCCGGCCTTTCGTGAGGCATTAGCGAAAAAGTTGGCCCAGGAGCAAGCCTGCCCTGCGCTTCAAGGCAAGCATGTAATTGTGACCGTGGGCGCGGCAGGCGCATTGGTTGCCTTCTTCCGCGCCGTCTTAGAATGTGGCGACGAGGTGCTTGTCCCCTCCCCTTACTTTGTGGAATACGGATTCTACTGCGGCCACTTCGGTGGCGTGCTCAAGCCTGTTCCAATGCAAGGCCCCGCCTTTACCTTGGACACCAACGCCTTGCTCGCAGCGGTCACCGACAAAACCCGCGTCATCCTTTTAAACTCTCCAAACAATCCCACTGGCGCTGTTTACAAAGCAGAAGACGTTGAGCGACTCGCCACGGCAATCAATGAACTGAATCGCACCCGTGAACGTCCGATTTACCTCCTTTCAGACGAACCCTATCGACTCTTTGCCTTTGATGGCGTCTCCGTGCCGCCCGTATTATCACATTCTCCCTATGCGGCAGTCTTGGGTTCCTTTTCAAAGTCACTCTCCCTCGCGGGCGAACGTATTGGTTACATCGCGCTCAATCCGAACTTGGAAGGTGTGGACACCCTCCTTGCCGCCATCACGATGACCAACCGCACCCTGGGTTATGTGAACGCGCCCATCTTGGGCCAACGTTTAGCCATGGCCCTTTTAAACGAACGCGTTGACCTCGCCATCTATGATGAACGGCGCAAAGCAATGGCCAAGGTGCTCACCGAGGCTGGACTTGAATTCGCCTTACCACAAGGCGCCTTCTATTTCTTCCCGAAAGCTCCAGGCGGGGACGATGTGGCATTCTGCGCCAAATTGATGGAACACGGCATTATCGCTGTGCCTGGGCGTGGTTTTGGCATGCCGGGATACATCCGTTTGTGTTGCGCTGTTGAGGTGGACATCATTGAACGTTCCGCTGCGGCCTTCAAGGAAGCTTGCCGATGAGTGCCCGTAGAGATGCCATCTTCGCACTCGCCCTGTGGCGCATCCAGGGGACCTTCCCTGCGGTGAGCTTGCGTGATTCCGCCTTTCATGCCGACGCATTGGAATTGGTCGGCGCAGTGTTGCGCCAGAAGAGTTCCCTGGAGTGGATTCTCAAGCAGTGCGTTCAGCGGATGCCGACGGGCGAACTCTGGGCCGCATTAATGATTGGCGCCGCCCAACTCCTCGTGATGCCTGGCATGGCAGAACATGCCGCCATCGCAGAAACCGTGGAAGCCGCCAAGCCGATTGGAAAGGATGCAGCAAAGTTTGTGAACGCGGTCTTGCGTCGGATCCAACGCGAAAAGGCTACGCTACTCACGGCACTTGCCGCCCAACCCGAACACTTGCAGCGCGACATCCCCCGTCAACTTTGGATGCGTTGGTGCGAAGCCTTTGGCTTAGAGCAGACGCGTACAATTGCAGCAGCCCTCAAATCGCCCCCACAGGTTTGTGTGCGCCCCCTCCCTCCGCACGCTGCGCCGGCAGGATGTCAGCCCCATCCAGACGATAACGCCGGCACCTTTATTGTGCCACGCCACACACGCATCGCCGATTTAGCAGGTTATGCTGAGGGCGGATTCGTAGTGCAAGATGCGGCAACGCGTCATGCGATTGACCTCATGGAGGTCGCGCCAGGACTGAAGGTCTTAGACGCCTGCGCAGCACCAGGTGGTAAAACCGCACAATTGGCGGCGCGATTGGGCAAAAACGACCGCATGATAGCCAATGAATTCAGTGCAACACGCATTGAAACATTGCGCGACACCCTACAACGTTGCGGGCTCAATGAGCGCGTGGAGATTCGCCAGGCTGATGCGACCTCAACGGAATTTGGGTTGTTTGATCGCATCCTCATTGATGTGCCGTGTAGCAACACGGGCGTCTTTGGGCGTCGGCCCGATGCACGTTGGACGTGGACGCCACAGAAACTGGCGCAACTCCTTCAAACGCAACGCGCCCTCTTAGACAATCTCGCCAACCAGGTAACGCCTGGAGGGCGCATCGTTTACTCGACCTGTTCCATTGAACCCGAAGAGAACGAAGCTCAAATCGCGGCCTTCCTCGCCACGCATCCCAACTTTACCCAAGGCGAAATGCGTCGCGAATTCCCCGCCTCCACTCACGATGGGGCCTTCGCCTGCGCGCTCATTCGAAAAGCATAAGGGGACCCCGATGAAAATAGCCCTCGCAATTGTCACCCTCAATGCCACCCGCGAAGCCAATTGGGAAGAAGTGCTCTCTGCCATTGATGCACAAAGTCTTCCCTTAGACTGGCGCATTTGCGCAGATAGCGAATCCGAAGACGACACGGTGCAGATTGCCCAAGCGCATGGTTGGGAACACCTCCGCATCCAGCGCAAAGCATTTAACCATGGTAAAACGCGCGATGCAATTGCACGTCTGTGTGCAGAACGCGGTGCGGATGCCTTGATTCTGATGACGCAGGATGTTGTTTTAGCAGACGCCGATAGCCTCAAGCACCTGATTCAGATGCTGAAAACCTCTGGTGCGACAGCGGCTTATGGGCGTCAATGTTCGCGCAATCCCGTTAAGACCTTGGATAATTGGCAACGCGCCCAGACCTATCCGGCGGAAAGTTGTGTCAAGACCGCAGCCGACATTCCACAAATGGGTTTACTCACCATCTTTTGTTCTGACGCCTTCTGCGCTTGGGATTTGAAGCAACTCCTTCAGCAAGGCGGCTTCCCAGAGGCGAGTTTTGGCGAGGATATGCTCGCTGCTGCGCAGGCCATCCAGGCCGGCAGCGCCATTGCCTACTGCGCCGAGGCGCGCTGTTATCACGACCATGCGGTCACCTGGCGTGCACTTTTTGCGCGTGGCAAAGCCGTTGGCAAAATGCATGCGCAACACAAAGTCACGCTCCAACAATTTGGTTCGGCCACTCGCAAGGGCTTCTCCCTCTTTAAAAAGGACATTCCCCGCCCTTCGATTCTGTTGCAACTCTTCGTCAAAACATGGGGTTACTTCATCGGTAAATACCTCTAATTCATCGCTTCACAAGAATCATTTTTACTTTCTGCGTAAAATTTGATAAAGTAGTAGTGAAGTATGTGGATTTATAACATTCGCACCGCAATGGAATGTTATTGATTGCACAACCGAGATGTGGTTCTGTTTAATCCGTTTAAGGGTCACCACTTATGACGCGCGCTTTTATTTTAAAACGAGACCAAATCTTAGTCTTGATTGCCAAAGACTTCAAATTGAAGTACAACTCCACGGCACTTGGCTTCGCTTGGTCACTCATCGTCCCCATCTTCACCAGTCTCATCTACTACCTCGTCTTAGGAATGTTTATTCGGTGGAACATTCCGAATTACCTCCTCTATTTGGTAGCGGGCAACTTCATGTGGCACTTCTTCTCCAATGTGATCACCATGAATGGCCGTACGCTTCGTTCGAATGCGGTCTTGCTCAAAAAGACCTCCTTTGATCGTCGCCTGCTCATTTGGGGCACCTTCTTCACTGAGAGCATGCACTTCCTCTTGACGATTCCAGTTTTGATTGGCATTATGTTCCTCTACGGTGTCACCCCGCAATGGACCACGATTGTTCCCAATCTCATCGTCACCTTCTACTCACTTACGATGCTCTCCATGGGTGTGAGTTATGCCTATGCAGCAGCCAATCTCTACTTCCGTGACCTTGAACGCATCATTAGCGTGATTATGATGACCTGGCTCTTCCTCTCGCCCGTCTTCATTCCGATTTCGCGCATTCCAGAAAACATCTTACCCTACTACAAGCTGAACCCCATGGTGGACATCCTCTGCACTTGGCGTAATATCTTCTATGAACCCGGCTTCCACCCCGAACGTTTTCTGTATATCACGTTGACCAGCACCGTCGTGTTCATCCTGGGCCGTTGGCTTTTCCGCAAGTTAGAGCCCCGTTTCGCAGAAATGATGTGAGGTAACCAATGGAAGAACCAATTATTGAACTTCGCAATGTCACGATGCGCTTCGCCCTTGAGCGTCGCCACTATGGCTTTAAGAACATCGTATTACACCTCGCACAGTACATTCAAGACCGAGCTAATCGCAAATGGTTCACCGCTTTGGATAATATCAATCTGAAGATTAATCGTGGCGAACGTATCGGGTTGGTCGGCCATAATGGATGCGGTAAAACCACCCTTCTCTCGGTTATCGGCGGTGTCTATCGACGCTTTCAAGGCGAACTCGACGTGCGTGGCCGCATCGCCATGATGCTTGCCCTCGGCGCAGGGTTCAGTCACGAACTCTCTGGGCGTGAAAACATTATGCTCAATGGCGTCTTACAGGGCAAAACGTGTGAAGAAATGCGCGCCTTGATGGATGACATCATCGAATTCGCAGACATTGGCGACTTTATTGATGCTCCCATGTATCAATACTCTTCGGGTATGAAGGCTCGCTTAGGTTTCGGTGTGGCCACCGCCATCAAACCGGAAATCTTATTGGTGGATGAGGTCATGGCGGTTGGTGACGCCAACTTTGCCAGTAAGTGCGAAAAACGTATTCGCGCCTTACTTGAAAATGGCACCACACTCATCTTGGTCTCGCACAATGTGAACGACATCAAGAAATATTGCCAACGTGTCATTCGAATTGACCACGGGAAAATTATCGCAGACGGCCCCACGGCAGAAGTATTAGCAAAATAATTCATCCCCCTCCCCCAGAC
>JAGCML010000204.1 GCA_017646485.1 Kiritimatiellia bacterium | reverse complement strand
GTACCATATTCTCCTTCAATATGGTACCATTTTCTATCACAATATGGTACCATATTCTTCAAGAGTCTCGCCCTTATTGAAAATCAAAGCTTCCCTAACGCTTCTTCAAAACAACCCTTTTTCTTTTTCAAAAAGGCTATTCTTTTTTTAACGAAGTGAAAAGGGGGTGGAAAAGAGGGAGGAGTGAGGAAAAGAGAGAAGGGGGAGAGATGTGGGGCTTGCGCAGCCCCACACCCCGCGGCAGGACTGAGTCCTGCACGCTGCACATCCTTCGGATGTGCTTACAGGTGCTCACGGGAAGTGGCGAGTTTGCTCAGTGTGAGAAATGCAGGGTGACACCGCACCCTGCGGCACGACTTATAGAGGTGTGGCTTCGCCACGGGGCTCGTGATGAATGGTTTGAAGGGAGACGAAAATGCTCAAAAACCCCCGTCTCCCTTCAAATGAAATAACCCATTATTAAATCAATCAGATAATCAAAAGTGTCATCACGTTTCACCCCTCTAACCACCCTCATTTCCCCCCAAAAAACTCGTCTCCCTTCAAACCACCCCAATAAACCCCTTGAAATCAACAGCTTAATTATGGTACAGTTCCAAGTGAACTTAAAGCCGAAAGGCTATTGAGACCGACCAATACCGCCTCGTTCGACTTTACCTTTGCGGAGTTCCAAGTGAACTTAAAGCCGAAAGGCGTTTTATCCCCTCCTTTTGCGGAGGGGTGTTTTTTATTTATTGTTTTGTTATCTGGGGGTGGCCAGTGAACGCCTTACGGCGAATGAGCCAGTCTGCGACTGGAGGCATAGGACTGCCAACAAACGACGGGGACACCCCGCATATGCGCCCTGACGACGGCAGGAAATACCCCGCTTCTCCGCACTAATCCCCTAATCCACAGCGAGTAGCGCGAGCGTAATCCACAGTGGCGTCAGCCACTTCCCCGTGAGCACCAGTAAGCACATCCGCCAGGATGTGCAGCGTGCAGGACTCAGTCCTGCCGCGGGGTGTGGGGCTGCGCAAGCCCCACATCTTCTCGCTCCTCTCTTATTTCTCCTTTCTCCTTTCTCTCAAACCCAGAACCCTAAACTTCAAGGGAGCGGAGCGACCGATCTTAGAACTTCGAACTGCGGCGTAGCCGCTGTGACATGGCATGGATGTGGCAGAGAGTGTGCCAGATGGGGAGAAAAGTGGCGCAGGAGGCGAGGAAATGGGGGTGAAAGTGTGAATTTAGGGCGTTGGAATTGATTTGGCATAGGGCTTGCATGAAAGAGGTGGACCTGTTGGTTTGCAGGTCAAGGAGGTTATGTTATGGATATGAATAAAATGACAGAAAAGGTGCGCGAGGCATTAGGCTTAGCGCAACAAGAGGGGATTCGTCGTGGCCAACAGACCATTGAAGCGGAACATCTCCTGTGGGCACTATTGGCCCAAGAGCGTGGCTTGGCAGAGGGGTTGCTCACGAAGTGTGCCGTTTCGGCAGAAATGGTACGCGCGAAGACCGCCGAAGCGCTTGATCGTTTGCCCCGCATTTCGGGATCGATGGAAGCCGACAAAGTGTATGTGTCGCAAGCATTGAACCAAATTTTGGTAGAAGCCTTTGACCGCGCCAAACGGATGGGCGATGCGTATGTTTCGGTGGAACATCTCCTTTTAGCGATGGCATCGCGCGTGGAGGTCCTGAAGACGCTGGGCCTTACAGAGCAGGCGTTGCTCAAGGCCTTGAAAGAAGTGCGCGGCAACCAACGCATCACGAGCGACAACCCCGAGGATAGTTACGAAGCCCTGAAGAAGTACGGCCAAGACTTGGTGGAATTAGCACGCGCAGGAAAGCTCGATCCGGTGATTGGGCGCGACAGTGAAATTCGCGATGTGATTCGTATTTTGTCCCGCAAAACGAAGAACAATCCCGTGCTCATTGGCGAACCAGGCGTGGGTAAGACGGCGATTGTGGAAGGCTTAGCCCAACGCATCTTGCGTGGCGATGTGCCGGAAGGCCTGAAGGATCGTTCGATTTTTGCCTTGGATATGACCGCTTTAATGGCAGGCGCGAAGTATCGCGGCGACTTTGAAGAACGTCTTAAGGCGGTGCTCCGAGAAATCAAAGCCAGCGAAGGGAAGATTATTCTCTTCATTGACGAAATTCACACCATCGTGGGCGCAGGCAAGACCGAGGGCTCCAGCGACGCAGGCAATATGCTGAAACCGATGTTGGCCCGTGGTGAATTACACTGCATCGGGGCCACGACCTTGGCGGAACACCGTCTCTACATGGAGAAAGACAAGGCCTTAGAACGTCGTTTCCAACCCGTCTTAGTGGCCGCCCCCACCGTGGAAGATACGATTAGTATTTTGCGTGGATTGAAAGAACGCTTTGAGGCGCATCACAATGTGCGCATCTTGGATACGGCATTGGTGAATGCCGCCGTGCTGAGTGACCGTTACATTCAAGAACGCTTCCTTCCCGACAAGGCGATTGATCTCTTGGACGAAGCCTGCGCAGCGATTCGTACCGAGATGGATTCAATGCCCGCCGAACTCGATGAACTGAGCCGCAAGGTGATGCGTTTGGAGATTGAAGAAGCGGCCTTGGCCCGTGAAAAGGATGAAGCCTCGGCACGACGTTTGGAAGAATTGCGTCGCGAATTGGCCGACGAACGTGCTGCTGCAGATGCCTTGAAGGCGAAGTGGCAAGAAGAGAAAAAGGCGCATGAAACCTCAAAGGAACTGCGCGAAAAACTCGATGAAGCGCGTCATGCCCTTGAAACGGCCCAACGCACTTACGACTATGCTCGCGCAGGTGAACTGCAGTACAAGGTC
>JAGCML010000203.1 GCA_017646485.1 Kiritimatiellia bacterium | reverse complement strand
TGCGCTGCAGGTGGGTCTTCTGGTGGCGTTAGGCCTGGACCACCGAGCGCATGAATTTCAGGGTCGGTAAAACGCGCCGCAGCAGTGGCCAACCAATCCTCGCGTGGATAGGCATCGTCATCAATGAAGACGAGCACATCCCCCGTGGCAACCGCAGCGCCCATATTGCGTTTGCGCGCAGGACGAACAGCCCCCGTAGCCAAAATGCGGAACCGATAGTTCACCTCTGGACGCACCAAGAGGCGGTCTGGCAGGAAAATAACTTCAAAATTACGATAGGTCTGCGCCTTTAAGGCTTCAATCAAGCGACGCAAAACCGTGCTATCCCCAGGGTATGCCACAATCAAACTAACGCGTGGTCCCTCTGTATCAACAGGAATCTTTGGCAAAGGTGTGAGTCCTTCGTAGTAATGCAAAAAGCGAGAGCGATAAGCAATCGCCAAGGTGTCAATGAATGTACGCCACAACATTTGAAATGAGAGACACCCCCAGCGCAACCCAAAGTCAATGCGAACCGGTGCTTCTGCAAAGGTGAACCCGCCGCCATTCATCACTGCGAGCAACTCCAAATCAAAGGCAAAGCGTTTGACCAACACGCGATCTGCGGCGTAGTCCAATGCGGTGCGCCGAACTAACTTCATCCCACTCTGCGTGTCACGCACGGGTAAACGAAGACAACGTTGCGTTAGCCAGTGATAGAGCGCACTAAACACCTTTCGGCGAAGCGGATAGTTCACCTGCGCATCTGGGTGAAGTTTACTGCCAGTTACCACATCCGCCTGCGTCTGCATCGCCACATCACAAAACGTAGGCAAGACCGCTGGGTCTAAGTCAAAGTCTCCATCTAAAAGGAGTACCCAATCGTATCGAGCACGCTGAATCCCTGCAAGGACTGCAGCGCCCTTACCACGATTCTCTGGAAACCAAATGGGACAAACCGAAGGGAGACGTTTGGCTAACTCTTCCACTGCCTCTCCTGTACCATCCGTACTCCCATCATCCACAGGAATCAACTGATAGGGAAAGCCTTGTGCGGCAAGTAGGCCATCTAAACGCGTTAGATTCTCTGCGATTGATGACGCTAAATTGTGGCAAGGTAACACAACGGAAAGCCCGCCTTCACCAAAAAGGCGGCGGGCTGCAGTCCAATCACTTTCGTTTAGGGGTGACATCCGAACCGATTTCGGGCTTTCCGTATCGCCCAATCCAATTACGGATCGAGATTGGTCAAGGTTTCACCATCGTCCATGTTGATGGAACGATAGTAGCAATTGCGCGGAACGCCATCACGATTCTTCGTGTGGCAGATTTTGCTACGACGCGGGCGAACAAAGTAAACCAAGGAATTCTGTTCGCAGTTCACGCGTGCTTCCACGACTTCAAAACTTTCACCAGAGGTCTTTCCCTTTTCCCACAACACATTGCGAGAGGTCGACCAAAGCGTCAAGGTGCGCGTCTTAAAGGTGAGTTCCATCGCCAAACGGTTGGTATAAGCCACCAAAATGACTTCCTTCGTATCAGCATGCTGAATCGCCACGGGAATCACGTGGTCTTTATCTTCCTTAATATTTGCGGCAACTTTTGCGATCTTCGTAAAGTCAAGATCCAGCTTCAAACCTTCTTCGAGTTCGTGTGACATTGTATTTCCTTTATTGTTCAAATTACTTTACAGGCGCAATCGGGGCAACCACAGGAGCGACCGGTACGACGGGTGCAACGGGAGCTGGTGCAACCGGGGCGACAGGCGCTTCGGCGGGGGCAACTGCAGGTAATGCAGGTGCTTCG
>JAGCML010000202.1 GCA_017646485.1 Kiritimatiellia bacterium | reverse complement strand
CGTGCTTCACGGTGCGTCTGCCGCGCGCTGAACGGCAAATTCGAACGCTCGAAAATAGTTCGCCGGAAGGAACTTGTGAATGAGTACGATTCTGGTAGTTGATGATGATAAGGCGACACGTGAAGGCGTGGCGCGCACGTTAAAAAGCGATTATATGGTGTTGACGGCCGCTGATGCAGATGCTGCCATGGCCGCACTCAATGTCAATTCTGTCGATTTAGTGTTAACCGATTTGCGCATGCCGGGGCGTGATGGGCTCTCGTTGTTGCGCGATATCATTGTGGCGTATCCTGGCATTCCGGTCATTTTGCTCTCTGCGTATGGTTCGGTGGAAAGTGCTGTAGAGGCAATGAAGGATGGCGCCTATGATTTTCTGACGAAGCCAATCAATTTAGATCACCTCGAATTGGTCGTAAGGCGCGCCTTAAAGCACAAGCATCTGGAACGTCAAAACGCCAATCTGCGGACGCAACTCGTGGGGCAGTCGGCCCTCAATCGCATGTTGGGCACGTCTGAAGCCATGCAAGCAGTGCGTGAACGCATTCAGCAGGCCGCCCCAACCCCTGCGACGGTCTTGGTGCAGGGGCCCAGTGGCACAGGCAAAGAACTCGTGGCGCGTGCCATTCATGCGTTGAGTCCGCGCGCGAATGCGCCCTTTGTGGCGGTGCATTGCGCCGCTTTGGCACCTTCGCTCTTGGAGAGTGAACTCTTTGGTCATGTGAAGGGTGCCTTCACTGGCGCAGATGAAACGCGTAAGGGGCGTTTTGAATTGGCCGATGGCGGCACGCTTTTCTTGGATGAAATCTCTGAGATTGATGCCTCGACGCAGGTAAAGCTCTTGCGTGTATTGGAAACACGCACGGTGGAGCCCGTGGGGTCTTCGGAGCAAATTCCCATCAATATCCGTTTGGTGGCTGCAACGAATCGCAATCTGGCCGACTGGGTCAAAGAGGGGAAGTTTCGCGAGGACCTCTTTTTCCGCTTAAATGTGGTGGATGTCAATTTGCCTCCATTGCGCGAACGTGGCGGGGATATTCCCCTTTTGTGTGACGCCTTTGTGCGTGAGTTTAATCCTTTACTGGGACGTTCGATTCTGGGCTTCGAGCCAGAGGTCTTAGAGGTCTTCGCACGTTATGCATGGCCTGGGAATGTGCGTGAATTGCGAAATACGGTTGAACGCATGATGGTGTTGGCCAAGAGCGACCGTCTCACGCTTGCAGATGTGCCTGCGAATATCCTAAAGGCTGACGAAACGGGCGAGGCCAGTGTGCCGACGCCGGTGGCGCAGTCGGATGAAGCAACGCGTATTCGTGCCGCATTGCAGAGTTGCAAGAATAAGACTGAAGCCGCCAAACGCTTGGGGATTCCATTGCGCACGTTGTATCGTCGCTTGAAAGAGTACGGCATTCAGTTGTAAGGTGTGAGATATGCTGCTGAATCGTCTTTTCCTCTTTTTCTTTACCTTGTTTTGTGTTGCGCCGATAGTGTGCCTGGGCGCAGAGGGGGCAGTGCTCGCTTCCGATGTCGCAACGCCACCAGCGGGTGTCTATCTGCCCCCCACCGTGCCACAAGAGGCCGAAGCCATCTGTTTGGACTGCAAGGGTGTAGGTACTGTCGCGAGCGTATTTAAACGAAAGGATGAACGTTCTGTCACAAAGACGCGCCGAGCGCATCAGACGCAGTTGGCGACGGTTTCGGAGTTTAAGGTGCCGTGCAAGGTGTGCAAGGGCCGGAAGCGCTACGTGCGGAAGTTGACATTGCAGGAGCGTGTGGATTGGTATCGCAAGCAACGGGGTGCGTATGAGACCGAACAAACCATGGCGCAACGTCATCCTGTTGGGGCCGCTTACGCAGAAAAGTCGGTAGCCGAGGGGCTTTCGCCAGAGGAATTCGCAAAGTTGGCCGCTTCGTATCCAGTCGTTTGCAAGAAGTGTGTGGGCTTTGCCGCGATTCCTTGTAATCGCTGCGAGAGTTTTGGTTTTACAGAAGTATTGGATGAAGTCACAGAAGAAACGGTGCGAGAGGTTTGTACGACCTGTGATGGGCGCGGCGAAAAGCGTTGTAAGTCTTGCGATGAAACAGGACTTGCGAAGCTGTGTAAGCGTTGCAAGGGCTTGGGCGTGATGCGGAAGGCCGCTACGAAGCGAAAGCCCGCAACGATTGAACGTTGCCCATCATGTGATGGCATGTGCCGTCGATAGGGCACAAATGCAGCAAACACGACGTTTTGACCTGAAGTGAATGATGTGGATTTAAGGTTACCATGATTACAATTTTAGATTATGGCGCAGGAAATTTGACCAGCGTACGCTTGGCATTTGAGCGCCTTGGCGAAACGCCAGTTTTGATTACGGATGCCTCGCAGTATCAAAGCGGGCGCATTCTTTTCCCGGGCGTAGGTTCTGCAGCGTCGGGTATGGATGGTGTGAAGGCGCGCGGTTTTGACCGTCTCCTTCGTGATGCCGTGGCACAGGGCACGCCTGTCATGGGCATTTGCCTGGGGATGCAGTTGCTTTTGAGTGCCTCTGAGGAAGATGGTGGCACGCAGGGTTTAGCTTTGATTGAGGGGAATTGCCGTCTCTTTGATCGCACGAAGCAGGTGGATGCGAAGATTCCGCATATGGGTTGGAATACGCTTCGCCACGCAGATCACCCGATGTTTGAGGGCATCCAACAGGATGCGGCCTTTTACTTTGTCCATTCCTACTTTGTTACCCCTGCCAATCCTACGCACGTTTTGGGCACCACTGACTATTGTGGCGAATCTTTTGCTGCGGTGATTGGGTCGGGTTCGCTCTTTGCTACGCAGTTCCATCCCGAACGAAGCGGTGAGGCGGGGGCTCAGTTGTTGCGCAACTTTCTTACTTGGGAGGGGACATGCTGCTAAAACGTTTGATTGTTTGCTTGGATGTCCGCAATGGTCGTGTCACCAAGGGTGTGAAGTTTAAGGGCAATATTGACGTGGGCGATCCCGTCGAGATGGCCACGCAGTATTGCGCAGATGGCGTAGATGAATTGGTCTTTTACGATATCACGGCGAGCGCAGAACATCGTTGCTGTGATTTAGACATGGTGGCGCGCGCCGCACGTGCATTGACGATTCCCTTTACCGTTGGCGGAGGTATCCGTGGCGTGGAGGATATGCGTGCCGCTCTCTTGGCTGGCGCAGATAAGGTTTCCTTGAATTCGCTCGCTGTGGAAACGCCTGAAATCCTCACCGAGGGGGCGAAGGCCTTTGGCCGTCAGTGCGTGGTGCTCGGAATGGATGCCAAGCGCGTCCCAGTCTCTTCGGCCATCCCGTCGGGCTATGAGGTGGTCATTCGCGGTGGACGTCAACCCACCGGGCGCGATGCGCTCGCTTGGGCGCAGGAGGCCGTGGCACGTGGTGCAGGGGAGATTTGCCTAAATGCGATTGACACCGATGGCGTTCGTGAGGGCTATGAACTGCCGATTACGCGCATGGTGAGTGAGGCGGTGAGCGTTCCGGTGATTGCTTCGGGGGGCGCAGGCGCTCCGCAACACCTCGTGGACGTCTTGACCGAGGGCCGTGCAGATGCAGCCTTGGTCGCCTCGATGGTCCACACCATGGGTTACACTTGCGCAGGCATTAAGGCTACACTCCGCGAAGCCGGCATTCCAATGAGGTAATAGCATGCGAAATGAAACCTTTGAAAAGGCTGTTTCGATGATTTTGAAGCGGGATAAACGCTATCCACGCGCCGCTTATGAGATGATGCCTGTTATCTTGGATTACACCGTCCGCAAACATAACGCGCGTCAACGTTCCGGGGACGCTTCGGAGTTGGAGGCGGAGGATCGTCATGTGACGGGCCAACAACTCGCCGAGGGCTTTCGAGATTACCTCTTAGATGAGTACGGTCCCTTCGCAGAGGACATCGTAAATGATCTTAATCTGCATGCCACGATCGATATTGGCCACCTCGTATTCAATCTCATTTCGGTCGGGTGTTTTGGCAAAACCCCCGAAGATCGATTAGAAGATTTTGATCAAGTGTATGACTTTGAAGAGGCATTTGTAAAACCCTTCGCAGTCCAAAATCCTGAATTTTACGAAACGCAAGACGAATGAAAACGGATTGGCGTGATGCATTAAGCGCTTTTATTGCCACCCCGCAATTCGCCGCGCTTCAGACCTTTGTACGGGAGGCTTACGCACAGGAGCAGGTCTTGCCGCCCCAAGAGACAATCTATGCCGCGCTCCAACGTTGTTCGCTCGCAGAAACGCGCGTGGTCATCCTTGGCCAAGATCCTTACCCAACGCCTGGCCATGCGCATGGCCTCGCCTTTTCTGTGCAGCAACCCGTTCCTCCGCCACCCTCCTTGCGTAATATCTTAAAAGAAATTGCAGAGGATGTCGGCCCTTCGCAGATTCAAGGGGGCGACTTAACCCTGTGGGCAGAGCAGGGAGTCTTACTCTTAAATGCCATTCTAACCGTTCGTGCTGGTGCGCCCTTATCCCATGCTGGAAAGGGTTGGGAAGCGTTTACAGATGAAATTATCAGAACGGTTTCTGAAAAAGGTGAGCATGTGGTCTTCCTCTTGTGGGGAAGCAAGG
>JAGCML010000201.1 GCA_017646485.1 Kiritimatiellia bacterium | reverse complement strand
CTTATCGACTTCAATGGTTTCTCCCACTTCATCCTCTTCTTCCACGGTGCGCTGGAAGACCTCTTCGGTGTACGTCATCGGCACAAACTTCGTCTCACCGAAGTTGCAACGATACATGAGCTCCACCTTTGCGATCGCATTTTCTGCGTCTTCAGCGATGGGGTGTACATCCAAAACCACCGTGAAAGCTTCAACTGGCTTAGCCATTGCTTCAGGCAAATAGTAACCAAAGTCTTCAAAGACTTTCTCGTTCGACGGACCAATATTCGGGCCATACGGAATCGCTGTGGTGTAGTTATTTGCTTCACTGGGGGTCATATCTGGCATAATGGCGCGCGTTTCGCCTGCGATTTTGCCAGCGAGTTCTGCCGTAATCAAAATTGAAATACGATTCGCCTCTGCTTCTGGCTCCAATGTCCACGTCAAAACACCTTCAGTGGCGCCATCCAAGGTCATCGGCGCGTCCAACTCAATCGCTTCGCCATTCCACATCAAAGCCAACTGACCTGCCGCCTCAGGCGCAGAGAAGGTCAAGGTTGCACCCGCTGCATATTCAGGCAAGGTCACCGTCATTTCACCCGTCACCGTGGTGGGCAATGTGTCCACGGATTCATAGACATCCGCAGAATCATCCGTACCAGCTTCAGTGACCTTCGTCGTTGCGAGGTCTGAAGCATTGTACAACTTCGCCACTTCGCGTGCAGGGAGCACGCCAGAGAAGATGTTGATTTCCGACATCTCACCGCGGAAACCACGCCACCAACCATTACCATTATTTGCAGTATCGTGCGTACCGCCGAAACGACGCGTCTTCTGATTACCTGTGCAGGGCGTGTAATCCGTCACCGTCTGCGTATCAGCCTTCACACCGTTAATGTAAAGGGTTGCCTCACCCGTAGTGGCATCCATGGAAAGCGCCAAGTGCGTCAGCTGATCTACGGCAAGCGGATTTTCTACATTAAAGACCACATTCGGTGCAGAAGCTCGCTGAATGTAGAGTTTCTGATAGATGCTACTCTTTGTTTCATCCGTACCATAGAGGAAGAGATACCCTTCTGTATCGCTAGCCCCTTTACGAGAATCCATCAAAACGACCGCCTCTTTACCCGTAGCCTCAAAAGAGGAAGGATTCACCCAAAAGGCAAGCGTTTCACCGACGGTGCAAAGTAAGTCGGGCAACTGTGCGTTATTTTCTACGTACGCTTTATTTGCACCATAATCACCCGAAGCGAAGGTGTAGGTATCGGTGTTGGAAGCATAAGTCAAATAGCTTGCGGTGTTGCTATTGGTCTTGGTTGTCAAACCGCCATACTGATTCGTCACCTTACGCGAAGCTGCGTTTTCTTCGCGCAATTGCGCAACATCGGTTGCCGTCAATTCGCGATTGAAGACCTTAATGTCGGCAATCTGACCATAGAACGTATGCCAAGAGGTGGAGTCATAGGCATGGCCAAAGCAGTACGGGATGGAATTCTGCAACGCACAATCAAAGGGCATTTCCGTTGTGATTTCCGCCGTTCCATCGATGTAAAGCGTTAAGGCGTCGCCAGCCTTCTGCCCCGCCACCAACACCAAATGGTGCCACTTGTTATCGGCGTAATTGGCATCCGTATTAGAGAGGAATTGCGCAGAAGACGTGCCCGCAGCATTACGCGGTTGAATGGTGATTTGGTTCTCATCATTCAAGAACAGGTTAATGCCCCTCTTATTGCCAGTAACAGTCTTTGATGGACGGCATTCGAAGAGCGGCATCCCACGTCCTGTGGTGTTATCAGTAACATCTTCAGTCGTAGGTTCGGAACGGAACCAGAGCGAAACAGCGTACATGCCTTCAGGGTAAGACGAAGGCGTCATCTGCACACCCTTATTCGCAGCCGTCATCCCAGAGAAGTCATACGCATTCGCCTGAACAATGCCATCACCATCCTTCGAACCAGCGTAATCTTCCAAAACGGTCACCGCTTCATCAACTTCAGCTGCAAACGTCACCCTACCCGCCACATCACTTGGCAACTGCGTGGTGCTCACCGTCAAACGACCTGCGCCCGTCTGTTTTTCGCCATCGCCCAATTGATAGGTATATTCAGAAGCCTCATTCACCACAGGAATGCGATTATACGCATCCCCCGGGCCAAAGCTCTGATCATCAGGCAAATCCACCGGCACAATAAAGGTCTGCACAATATCTTCTGGTTTACCATCTTCGAGACGATAAAGGGCGACATTGGGGAACTTCTTGGGGTTGACCTTAGAGGGGAACACCATCACATCATTATCGTAAACCGCGACATATTCGCCATCCCAATAATTCGGATAGGCTTCACTCGTGTACACCAGCGTGCGTTCACCGGGTCCTAATTCGCGGTCACACAAGATGCGACGATTCTTTTTCTTGTCTTCCTTACCGCGATTCCAACGAATCAAGGCGAAGTCCTTCAAATTGACAGGTTGGTCACCCGTATTCGTCAACTCAATCCAACCCGCCTCTTTTCCATTCGGATCCAAGGCATCTGGACGCGGGCAGATTTCTGTAATGCGCAACGTCGCAAAAAGGCTCGTCGCCATCGTTGCACCCACCATTGCGGAAAGCAGCTTTAACGTTTTCATTTCTGACTCCTTTTAATAGATAACAAGCGAACTTACACCAATCATTCGCAAATGTATTTATTAAGGTAACACAAACCGCCCCCATAAACAACCCTCTCTTTTCCTCAAACCGCCCCTCTCTCCACCCGCACGCACCCTTGCACACCTCCGCAGTCTCCATCGCCCTGCGCCCTTTCCTCTCCTCCCCGTGAGCACAAAAAGCATCCGTCAGGATGCGCAGCGTGCAGGACTCAGTCCTGCCTGAGGGGTGTGGGGGCGAAGCCAGCCCCCACCTCTCTCCACCCTCTTCACCTCCGTGCATAGATGCTCTCGACACGATAGCGCTGCGGGGGTCTGGGGGCGCACGGCCCCCAGTAGGCTCCGCCCCGCCACCTATGAGAGTGCTTCTTTTAGGCGTGCGTCTATCATCTGCGGCTGGACCCCATGATAATGAATCGGTAACGCATCTGCGCCACACAAACACTGCGCGATACGATTTAACACAAGCGCATCCTCTCGCGTCAAGACCTTCTTCCCTGCGGTT
>JAGCML010000200.1 GCA_017646485.1 Kiritimatiellia bacterium | reverse complement strand
AGTGTTTTTTTCGTTTATAAGAAAAAAGCACCTGCGGTGCTGTGGATTACGTGGCTTCGCCACTGTGGATTACGCGAGCGGGGCTCGCTGTGGATTTCCCAGCCCTTCGGGCTCGGGCGCATATATCCGCGGCTGACGCCGCTGTGGATTACGCGAGCGGGGCTCGCTGTGGATTAGTGGATGTGGGGGCTGGCTTCGCCCCCACGCCCCTCAGGCAGGACTGAGTTCTGCATTTTACTGTGTTCACAAGGGAGGGGAGCTCGCTGGGGCGTGCTGGAGGGTGCGTGTCGTCGGCGCGACACGCTGCTAAACAACTATGGAGGTGGTGCGGAGGGGGCGGTGTCGCCCCTCATGTGAAAGAATGGTAGATGGCAAAATAAAAGGAGCGTGCTTGTGCACGCTCCTTTTATATAGGACAGTTTTTTCCGGGATGGGTCCGCTTACTTTTCAGACTTCATCTGAGGGAAGAGGATGACATCGCGGATGCAGTCGGCGCCGGTCATGAACATCACGAGGCGGTCGATACCGAGGCCAAGGCCGCCAGTGGGAGGCATGCCGTATTCGAGGGCTTCCACGAAATCCTGGTCGGTGGGTTCGGCGTCGGCTTCGACTTGGTTGGCGAAGGCGGCGCGTTGGGCTTCGGGGTCATTCTGTTCGGTGTAGCCAGGGCAGAGTTCCTTACCTGCGACGACGAATTCAAAGACGTCTACGAGCGACGGATCGTCCGTGCAAGCCTTTGCGAGCGGCACGTACTGCTTCGGAATACGCGTCACGAAGGTGGGCTGACGGAGGGTGCCTTCAATCATCTTGTCATAGACTTCATGAGAGAGGGTGACCATGTCGGTGATTTCATCCACGAGTTCGAGGCCTGCTGCGGCGGCACGTGCACGTGCGGTGTCATAGTCAAGCTCGAACCAATCCTGGCCCATCTTTTCCTTGATGAGGTCCTGTTGGGTCACTTCACGGTAAGGCGGTTCAAAATTGATGATTTCGCCATTTTCGCCATACGGCACCTGACGGGTACCGAGGACGGTGTCGCAGAGGTAGGGGAGCAAACCTTCGATGATGTTCTTCATCGAGGTGCGGTCACCATAAGCCTCATAGACTTCAAGCACGGTGAATTCGGGATTGTGCGTGCGGTCGATACCTTCGTTTCGGAAGTCCTTGCCGAGTTCGAAGACCTTATCAAAGCCACCTACGATGAGGCGCTTGAGGTAGAGCTCGGGAGCGATGCGCAAGACCATTTCACGGTCAAGCGCATTGTGGTGCGTTACGAAGGGCTTGGCGGCGGCGCCGCCAGCCTGCCCCTGCATGATGGGGGTCTCAACTTCAATGAAGCCCTTAGAGGTGAGGTAGTTGCGAATGCCGAGGATGATTTTGTGACGCTTATCAAAGCGAGCGCGGCTTTCGGGGTTGGACATCAAATCGAGGTAACGACGACGATAGCGTTCTTCGGTGTCCTGCAAGCCGTGCCACTTTTCCGGGGGCTGGCGGATTGCCTTAGAGAGCAACTGCCATTCAGCGACTTCAACCGTCTTTTCGCCAGCCTGGGTCGTGAAGAGCGTACCCTTGACGCCGATGATATCACCAAGGTCAAGGAGCTTGGCGGCATTGTAAGTTTCTTCACCGAGCACATCACGCTTGAGCAGCACCTGGAAAGCGTCGGTGCCATCGTTGATGTGGATGAACATCAACTTGCCCATGCGACGCTTTGTCATGATACGGCCAGCGACGGCTGCGGGCTTACCCTCTTCAAAGGTGGCGCGCACCTCGGCGAGGTTGCCCGTGCGTGGGAAGGCCTGGCCGTAGGGTGCGTAACCGAGTTCAGCGAGCTTACGACGATTTTCAATGCGTTGCGCGCGGTATTGGTCGGGTGTTTGTTCCTGAGCCATGAGGGCGCTCCTTACTTAGAAAGGTAGTCGTTGATGAGAGCAGTGAGGTTCTCAACCGTGAAGCCGAAGTGCTTGGCGAGCTTGTCTGCGGGGCCAGAAGCACCGAAGCCACCCATGGTGAGGGTCGTGCCAGCATCGCCGACATAGCGTTCCCAACCGAAGGGCGAAGCGGCTTCCACAGCGATGCGCTTCTTGACAGAAGGCGGGAGCACGCGAGCGCGGTAGGCCTTGCTCTGGGCTTCGAAGAGTTCCCAACTGGGCATGGAGACCACGCGGAGATTGCGCGGGTCAGCCTGGGCTGCTTCGAGGGCGAGAGAGACTTCCGAACCCGATGCGAGAAGGATGGCATCCGGGGTGGTTTCGGGGTCACGCTGCCAGAGGATGTAGGCACCCTTGGCAGTGTTGTCGGCAGAAGCATAGACGGTGCGGTCAAGCACAGGGAGGTTCTGACGAGAGAGCAAGAGTGCGGTAGGGCCAAGCTTACGGCTGAGTGCGATTTCCCATGCCACAGCGGTTTCAGTGGCATCAGCCGGACGCAAGATGCACATATTGGGCATGGCGCGCATGGCGGGGAGTTGTTCGATGGGTTCGTGCGTGGGGCCGTCTTCACCGACATAGAAGCTGTCGTGGGTGAGCACGTAGATGACGGGGAGACCCATGAGGGCTGCCACGCGCATCACAGGGCGGCAGTAGTCACAGAAGACGAAGAAGGTGCCACCAAAGGCGCGCAAGCCACCATGGACGGTGATACCGTTCATGATTGCAGCCATGCCGAGTTCGCGCACGCCGAAACGGAAGTTGCGACCAGAGAAGTCGCCCTTTGCGATGTCGCCCAAGCCGTTGAGGTAGGTCATATTGGACGGTGCGAGGTCTGCGGAACCACCCACGAGCCACGGCACGACGGGGGCGAGCGCATTGAGCACCTTACCCGAAGCAACGCGCGTGGAGATGGGCTTGCCATCCCATTCAGGCAAGTGGTCATCGAGATCTTCAGGAAGTGCATTCTTCATGCAGGCGTCCCAAGTGGCCTTGAGGGTGGCGTCTGCAGCGAAGCATGCCTTTACCTTACGCTTCCAAGCATTACGCACGCGCTTCATGCGAGCTGCACGAGCGGTGAAGAGGGTGGAGACGGCTTCAGGAATGACGAAAGATTCGTCAGGATTGAAACCGAGGGCCTGCTTGGTGAGGCGGAGCTCTTCTGCACCGAGCGGTGCACCATGGCAAGAGGCGGAGTCTGCCTTGTTGGGCGAACCCTTACCGATGGTGGTCTGGCAAATCACGAGGACGGGCTTGTCTTCGGACTTGGTCGCCTTGCGAAGGGTGCGGTCGATTTCGTTGAAATCGTGACCATTGCAAGTGTAGACGCGCCAACCATAACCTTCGAAGCGCTTCTTGGTGTCGTCGGACATGGTGATATCCACGCGGCCTTCGATGGAGATGCGGTTGGAGTCATAGAGCATGATGAGCTTATTCAGGCCAAGGTTGCCAGCCATAGAGCAAGCTTCGTGCGAAATCCCTTCTTCCAAGTCGCCATCGCCGCTGGTCACCCATGTGCGGTGATCTACGAGGGTGCATTCAGGGGTGTTGAAGCGATCGGCCATCATGCGTTCGGCAATCGCCATTCCCACGGCATTTGCAATGCCCTGACCGAGCGGGCCAGT
>JAGCML010000199.1 GCA_017646485.1 Kiritimatiellia bacterium | reverse complement strand
TTTGGACCCCGAAAAGGTCTCGCCTCGCCGTGCGATTATCAGTCAGGATTGGTATATGAGCTACCGTGAAGGCGAATGGAAATATGTCGTTCCACGGCGTGCTGGCAATGCCCCTGGCGCAAAGACCAATCTCTTAAATGGCGAACTCTATCACCTTTCAGGCGATCTCTCTGAAACGAAAAATGTGGTTGCGCAATATCCTGAAAAGGCAAAGGCACTCTTCCAGTCGTTGTTGAAGGCGATTCAGGATGGTCGCACGCGCCCGTAATTTCCTTTCATTTTATAGGTAACGCAGAAAGCCTCTGTCAAACAGAGGCCTCATCTGCGCCCATCATTTTCTTTAGTCTTACAAGTGGAATTGAAAGTTGATACCAATGACGTTATTCGTGATTGCGATAATTTACCTTGCCTTTTTTAGCATGGGGTTGCCCGATGGGATGATTGGGGCGGCTTGGCCATCGATGTATGAATCCTTTGGGGTGCCGCTCTCTTACGCAGGTGGCGTGACGATTCTCATTTCCTCTGGCACAGTGATTGCGGCGCTCTGTACGAATGCCTTGATTTCGCGGTGGGGGTCGTGGTTGGTCACTGCGGGTAGCACGCTCTTAACGGCGTTGGCTTTGGGCGGAATCGCATTGACGCCTTCCTATCCGCTCTTGTGTTGTTGCGCTTTGCCGTTGGGATTAGGGGCGGGGGCGATTGATGCGGTGCTCAATAACTACGTCGCCTTGCACGGCTCGTCGCGTCAGATGAGTTGGGTTCATGTTTCGTGGGGGATTGGTGCCACCACGGGGCCGTGTTTGCTCGCCTTGATGTTGACCCGTGGGATGGGGTGGCAGGGGGGCTATTGGAGTGTGATGGCGCTCCAATGTGTGATGGCGGCGCTCCTCTTTGCATCGCGCACCTGGTGGAAAAAGGATGCGGTGGCAGACACAGAAGCGGCGGCTCCGGTGACCACGATGGAGGCGTTGCGCCTCAAGGGAATTCTTTGGGCGATGGTAGGTCTCTTTGCAATGCAGGGCCTTGAGTTTTGCTCGGGCATTTGGTCGGGGAGCTACCTGCACGTGGTGGGCGGTCTTCCAGCGGCAGATTCGGCAAAGTGGGCCGCATTGTTCTACGGCGGCATGACGGTGGGACGTTTTCTGGGTGGTTTTATCGCAGATCGTTTGGGCGATAAAAAGATGATTCGTCTGGGCGCAGTCTTGGTCTGCGTGGGTGTCATCCTGCTCTTGACCGCGGTGACCTTGCCGCAGATTCAGGCGGGACTTTTGACGCTTGGCCTCGGGGTCGCACCACTTTTCCCCAGTTTCTTACCTGCCACGCCCGCGAATTTTGGGGCGCGTTATACGCAGGCGGTGATGGGATTGCAGATGGCCTGTGCCTACACAGGGGCCACGCTCATGCCGCCCTTGCTGGGGGCCGTGGCGCAATTTGCCGAAATGACGGTTTATCCGTACTTTCTCGGCGGCTTTTTAGTGGTGATGGTGGTGGCGTTAGAACGACTCTACCAGTTGCGCGCTCACGCATAAAAGGCGCGAATCACTTCCGCATCAGAGAAGGGGTGACGTACACCCTGGATTTCTTGATAGTCTTCGTGTCCCTTCCCGGCCACAAGAATCACATCGTCCGTCGCCTTCATTTGGAGTGCGCAGTGAATCGCTTTGCGACGATCGGGTTCCAACATCGGGGTGGTCTCTGGGGAGAATCCTGTCACAATTTCTGCAATAATGGCCTCGGGGTCCTCAGTACGAGGATTGTCAGAGGTCACGATAATCGCATCGGCGAAACGTTCTACGGCGGCGGCCATCCTCGGACGTTTGGTGCGGTCACGATCTCCTCCGCATCCAAAGACGCAGATGAGGCGTCCGCGGGTGAGTTCGCGAAGGGTGGAGAGGACATTGGAGAGGGCATCATCGGTGTGGGCATAGTCCACGAAGACCCCAGGTACTGCGGCCTCTAAACGTCCCCATTGGGGGCGAACCGTGGTCATCGCGTACAAAATCGCATCAATCGTCACGCCCAAGGCACGTGCCGCCGTGGCCGCACAGAGGAGATTGGCTAAGTTGTAACGTCCGCAGAGGGCCGTGTGAAATTCTAACGTGCGCACGTCAAGTTGAAAGGTCGCATCGGTGCCATGCGAGGAAAAGCGCGCTTGAATCGTCTGGGGCGAGTAGGGGAAAAGGCGTTGGTGACCCGCGGCTTCAAGTTCTTTCAGCAACCGCGCACCGTAGGGATCGTCGATGTTAATCACAGCCGGCGTGGAGAGATGGTCACGGAAAAGGCGCGCCTTTGCCTGATAGTAATCCTCCATTGTGCCATGATAGTCCAAATGGTCTTGCGTTAAATTGGTAAACAGGAGTGCGGCATAGTTGCACCCCGCCACACGGCGTTGTTCCACCGCATGACTGGAGACCTCCATCACCGCTGCACGGCAGCCCGCCGTCACCATTTGGTTGAGTGTGCTTTGCAGAGCACGTGCATCAGGCGTCGTGCAGGAGGCGGGTTCACTGTGGCCCTTCCACTCAATGGCCACCGTTGTGATTAAACCAGGCATCAAGCCCCCTTGGGCCAACATCTCACGGAGGAGAAGCGTCGTGGTCGTCTTGCCATTGGTGCCGGTGACACCACATAAGAGAAGCTGCTCAGAAGGATTGTTGAAGAAATCGGCGCAGGCCTCGGCATAGGCTTCGCGTGCATTGGGAACGCGAATATCACACCCCTCACACTCGCCCATCACCGCCGCAACACCGCGTTCGCGGGCTTGTGCAATGAACTGTGCGCCATCCACCTTCACCCCCGGAATGGCGACAAACAAAGCCCCAGGCGTTACCTTACGAGAGTCTGAAGTCACATCACTGTATTGCATAATACGTTCTACCTCACCGCTTCTGCCGAATATCAAATGAACACTATTGTAGCGCGTTTTCCC
>JAGCML010000198.1 GCA_017646485.1 Kiritimatiellia bacterium | reverse complement strand
TTTCGTCACGGAACTTATCCTGCATCTGGTAGATAATGCAAGGCAACTGACGATAAGACGAGATTTCGTTCTTGGCCAATGCCGTGAAGGCTTCTTCTGCGGTCGGTGTAAGGACATACATTGCCTCCTTACGATCCTTCACACGGAACATACCAGGGCCCATGGTCTCCCAACGCCCCGACTGCTTCCAGAGTTCGGCGGGCTGAAGGATGGGGAAAAGGGTTTCTTGGGCGCCAGCGCGCTCCATTTCTTCGCGCACAATGGCTTCCACTTTACGCAAAGCACGCATGCCCAACGGCATGTAGGTGTAAAGGCCACCACCAAGTTTGCGCAACATTCCAGCGCGAATCATCAACTTATGACTAATAATTTCGGCATCTTGCGGTGCATCACGCAAAGTATTCAATAATGCCTGGCTCCAACGCATCATAAAAGGGTCCTCTCTTTAACTGCTTGATATTTCAAGACAAAACGTGCATAAGTATCTCAAATCCAGAGAAAAATGCAAGAAAATAATCACGCAAAAATGGAATTATTTTTCGCTTAAAAGCCCCTTTCAATCAAGATTGTCAAAAGACAGAAAAAAACGGGATTCAAGTCCCATGTGTGTGGGTAAAGTTTCTTCTAAAAATATTGCTCCTAAAAAATGAAGTGATTCCCATGCGCTAATGCTTTGCCGCTAACGCGGGGCGGACGTTGTCCGCGCGGTACACGCTGCGCGTGCCTACATTTACCGGGGGCTACGCTCGTTTCACTCGCTCACCCCCGGCTGTAATCTAGTCGCCCTTTCAGGGCTTATCTATTACAATTCGCTATAATTGTGCCGTCTTTTTGATATCGAAGGAGTTATTAAAAAGATGTCCTACAAGGGCGGCCACCCTTGTAGGACCAGCGTAAGAGCGATCAGGGCTTTTGATGCACCTTAATGAGTTCATCGTTTTCGGCCTTCGTCTCCGAGCGCTGTGAGCGAGGGCGCATTTGCAAAGGTAAATGCGCAAGATACGATACAGCCCTGAAAGGGCGACAGATTATAGCCGGGGATGCAATCCCCGGTTCGTTAAGCAGGCGACAGCCTGTACCGCGCGAGCTTGCCTCGCCCCGCGAAGCGGCCCTCGGAGAGGTGAGTGTCTATCATACGTGAGCGGATGAAGGGCTTATTTTGATGGAAGTGCAGAGGGACTCATCTGAAGACGCTTCCCTGTCCTTTAGATGAGGCGCTCGCGGATCCCCCACACATGGGACTTGAACCAAAAACGGGATGTTTTCTGTGCGAAAACATCCCGTTTGAAGGATAGAAAAAGGAGATTAAACGTCGGTATTATCCACCACCAAATTGGAGAGAATGTACTGACGACGTTCCTGCGTGTTCGTGCCCATAAAGAAGCGGAGCGTCTCTTGGACATAAACGTCATTGTGGATATTCACAGGTGTCAAACGAATGTTTTCACCAATAAAATCCTTAAATTCCTTCGCATTGATTTCACCCAAACCTTTGAATCGGGTGATTTCTGCCTTGGCGCCACAGGCCTTAATCGCGGCTTCACGTTCTTCATCATTGTAACAGTAGAAGCTCTGCTTGGCATTACGCACACGGAAAAGGGGCGTTTCCAAGATGAAGAGACGACCATCCTTGATAATGTGGTCAAAGAAACGCAAGAAGAAGGTGATGAGCAGGTTGCGAATGTGCAAACCATCCACATCAGCATCCGTTGCCAACACAATCTTGCTATAACGCAAAGTGTCTGGCGTCTGTTCAATGCCGAGCGTCTTCACCAAATCATAGAATTCTTTATTCTTGTAAATGGCATCACGCTTCAAGTCGCAAACATTGAGCGGTTTACCGCGCAACTTAAAGACGGCCTGCGTCTGCGTATCACGCGCTGTTGCCACGGTACCACCTGCGGACTTACCTTCCACGAGGAAGAGCATCGTGTCTTCGCCCTTCCCTTTCAGTTTGTCGTAGTGTTGCTTGCAGTCAACAAGCTCTTCCACGCGCACCGTACTCTGCTTGGCGCGTTCGCGCACCAACTTCTGGATGCCCTTCAGCTCCGCACGCACCTTCGCGGTCTCTTCAATCTTATTCAAGAGGCGCTGTGCATCTTCGGGATGACGGTGGAGTTCATCTTCTACAATCTTCTTAATCTCAGCAACCAATTCTGCGCGAATTTCGGGGTTGCCGAGTTTATTCTTCGTCTGGCTTTCAAAGACGGGTTCTTTCAAGCGAATCGCCACAGCAGCGATGATACCATCGCGCGCCACATCACCTTCGTAACGCTTCTTAGCGAATTCCTGCACCCCCTTTAAAAAGCCTTCCTTAAAGGCCGTCAAGTGCGTACCGCCATCATTCGTGTATTGACCATTGACAAAGCTGTAGTAGTCTTCACCCATGTGATTGGAGTGCGTGAAGGCAATTTCAAGCTTCTTCGAACGGAAACAGATGGGTTCGTAGAGCTGTTCCATCGCTGCTTCAGCATTAATCAAATCAAGCAGGCCAGCTTCCGAACAATACGATTCGCCATTCAAATCCAGTGTCAAACCTGCATTCAAATAGGCATACATCTTCATGCGACGCTGCACATGTTCTTCACGGAAGCAGAATTTGGGGAAGATCTCAATATCAGGGAGAAATTCAATGTAGGTGCCATTACGCTCACGACTTTCGCCTTCGCGCGTATTTACCAGTTTGCCGCGTTCAAAGGTGGCCTCCACAAACTTCCCATCACGCTGCGAACGCACCACAAAGCTCTCCGAAAGCGCATTCACCGCCTTCGTACCCACACCATTCATACCCACAGAGAACTGGAAGACGTCATCGTTGTACTTACCACCCGTGTTCATCTGACTCACACAGTCCACGACCTTCCCCAACGGAATGCCACGGCCGTAGTCGCGAATCGCCACTTTACCCGTCTTGTAATTCAACTTAATCACCACGCGCTTACCAAAGCCCATCGTGAATTCGTCAATGGCATTATCCAAGACTTCCTTGAGCAAAATGTAGATACCATCTTCATACTGCGCACCATCACCCTTACGGCCAATGTACATGCCCGTGCGCTTGCGAATATGTTCTAATGGATCTAATGTCTGAATATTTGATTCGTCGTAAGTAGCAGGATTCTTCGCCATAATAGCCCCTTCAAGTCAAAATCATGCGTAGTATATCAAAAAAGCGCCTCTTTCAAAGCGCTAAACTGTATATTCCAACATCAGCGTCACACGAACACTCGCGTCCTTCACGAATTCGCCAATGCCGCCTTAAAGACAGCCTCCACCACTTCAAGCGTTGGGCGACCTTCATGCAGTTTTTTCCCTTCCACAAAGAAGGTTGGCACATAGTAGTAATCCAACGATGCCGCGAAATCTTTTTCAATCGTTTCATCAACGATTTTCACCTTCACAGCGGCATATTCGGGATGTTCCTGACGGAGGGTGTCCATCATTTCAAATGCATTTCTGCAGTGTGGACATCCTGCCATCACCATCATTAAGACCTCTTTCGCCATAAACACCTCCTACTTCATCAAGTCATTCAACAAACGATCATCTTCTTCTGCAATGGCCTTACGAAACGCCTGCAGATGTTCCGCAAACACATCAATCGCCGAAAGCAGATAGGCCTTGTTTTGACGAAAGATGGGTTGCCACATTGAAATGGGCGAATGCGCAATGCGGGTCATTGAGGCTAAGCCACCTCCAGCGAAACGAGCATTCAGCGCTTGATTGCGTTCGGCCTCTTTAATGGTGCGGGAAAGCGCATAAGCCAGCACGTGCGGCATATGCGAAAGCAGTGCTGCGGTGCGGTCATGCTCTTCTGCAGACATCGTTGCCAAGACCGCGCCCACCGCTTTCCACAATGCACTCACCTTGGCCACCGCCTCAGGCGCACTTGCCTCGGGATCAATCAAAAGCGTAAAACGATTTCTAAAGAGATGATCCACTGCAGCATCTGGACCGCTACGTTCCGTGCCAGCCATCGGGTGACAGGCGACAAATGCCGCACGATTGGGATGATCTTTCACGGCATCTACGAGCGCTTGTTTCGTTGAGCCTACATCAATAAAGATTTGGCCTGGGCGCGCCTTATCCAAAAAGTGTGGCAGACGTTCCGCCAAGATATTCACGGGCATCGCTAAAACCACTAAATCGCACTGGTCAAGCAAATCCTCAATGCGTTCTGCGACTTCATCGACGAGACCCAATTCTAAGGCTCGTTCAGCGTGCGCCGTGGTACGATTCCAACCGATAATTCGACGCGCCAAACCCAAAGTGCGGATATCCTTCGCCAAAGACCCGCCGATTAAACCAATACCAACAATGCCGACAGCATCAAAGAGTTCATCATTCATACGTGCGTTCACTCACCAAAAGCAGTATTATTTCGTGCGCATCCTAAGTTCGCCAAACCATAAATCGCAGCCGTTTCAGCGCGAAGAATGAGCGGGCCCAAGGTCACCGGAAGTGCACCGCAGTCCAAAATGGTCTGCATTTCTTCCTTTGTAAAGTCACCTTCTGGCCCACACCACCATCCCCAAACCTGTCCCTTGGTCTGCGGATTTAAACCATCCAAAACCGGTTTAAGCGGTCGCGCTTCAGGAATCAAAGCCGCCACAATTAATGTCGTACACGCTTTCATCATTGCGAGGGTCGCGGAAAAGGGTTGCGGTTCCACCACTTCGGGCACAAAAGCTGCGCCACACTGACGCGAAGCCGCCTCTACAATGCGTTGCCAACGCGCTCGTTTCGCCTCAGCCTGACGCTTATCCAAACGCACCACCGTGCGGGCACTCATCACGGGAACAATCTTTGAAACGCCAAGTTCGGTTGCCTTTTCAAGCAACCACTCCATGCGATCCCCTTTGGGAATACAGGCAAACAACACCGTTTCTACGGGAGCCTCTGCAGCAGAAAAGACGGGTTGCTTCGCTTCAAGCGTGAGCGTAGTAGCGCCACGCGCCACCACATGGTAAAGGCGGGTAAGTCCAGCACCATCAAAAGCACCGACTTCCGTTCCTTCTGTTGCACGCAACACATGAAGCAGGTGATGCGCCTGCTCACCTTCTAAAACCAGAATATCCTGTTGGATGGCTTCCGTAGAAACTTGTTGTCGATACATTATTCCACTCCGTAACGCGTAGAGAAGGAACTCCAAATCTTCTTCAATTGCGGATTCAAGAAGGAGGTCACCTGTTTGGCCAACGATTCATCTACGCCATAATACGCTTCTGCAATTGCACACGAGATGGCGGCCTGCGTATCCGCATCGCACCCCAAGGCAATCGTTTCACGCAAACATTCCTCAAAGGAATTCGTAGACAAGAAGGCGCTAATCGCTTGTGGCACAGAGACCCACGTTTCGTCAAACCCAACCGCTTCAGCCTCATAACGAACCTGTTCCAAATCATTGGTCAGTTCGTACCCAAAGCGATCTGTCAATTCAGCAGCAATGTCCGCCTTATCCTGCCCCTTGCGTGCCAAGAAAACGGCAAGTGCTGTAGCCTGTGCGCAGGCAATTCCCTTGGGGTGATTGTGTGAACAGGCCGCCGTCTCAGCCGCTTCACGCAATACGTCTTCCACCGTATTGAAAGCCCAGCCAACAGGTGAAACGCGCATCGCAGCACCATTGCCGAAGCTATTGTAGGGTTCCGGCGTCTTCTTGACAATCCACTTCTGATAGAACATCCCACCAAAGCCGCAATCGGGATACTGTTGGGCCATTTCAAAAATCACATCACGATAAGGACGCTGCTCTAAAATTGCCTTCGCCACGGCCAAAGTCAAAACCGAATCGTCCGAAATCGCTCGGGCCCAATGATTCAAATCAATCTTCTCCACTTTCCGCTCGGGATCAAATTCATACGGCACCCCGCAGATATCACCCCATAATGCGCCTAATAAACACAACTTCATCTTGCTTTTCCTTTCTTAAAGCGACAACACATGTGCCGCACGTTTTTCTACAGTATCCAAACCCAGCACCTCAAGCGTCTGCAAGTGCGGCCACAAATCCCCAGCCTGACGCGTCACATGCGCATCCGTACCGAGAGATAACTGCACCCCTTCCGAGAGACACTCCACAAAAAAGTCCAATTCAAACGCATTCTTATGGTGGTTAATTTCCGCCGCCACCCCGGCCTGCTTGAGCATCTTCGCCACAGGCTTGTACAAATGACGCGGCACCGGACGCTTGTACCATGGGAAATAACGGAACGGATGCGCCAAGATACGAATCGGTTGCGCCAAAAGCGTCTCTACATCACGCAACCACTTCTTTTCCAATTCTTCATCCGAAATCGTCTTAATGTCCACATCTGCAATCTCATGCACTGCGCCAATCAAGTAATCCCAGCCCTCATAATCCTCGGGCGCCAAGCAGAACTGACCACCCTTTAAAAGATCCACTTCAAGCCCAAAGCGCACCCGATCACCTAAAAGCGGACGTACCGAAGCAATCAAATCACGATAAGGTTGCATACGCACATGATTCGGATCAGCCCAAGCGCGAGCCACCTCCGCCTCATCATTCTGCCACTTAAACTTTAACGCATCCGCCCCAAAGTAAAGCGCAAAGGCATGTTCCGTAAAACACTGCGTCTGTACGCCCACCGCTTGCGACAACTGCGCCGCATCCAGCAAATCAATACCACGCCCACAGTAAGCAAACTGCGTGTGCGCATGACAATCACACAACCCTGGGGGCAATTGCAACTCCAAGCGTTCCGTATCTGCAAATGCCACAAAAGCACTCGAAGCCTCCGGCACATTCGCACGACACTCGCAGCGCAACCCATTTAAAGCCGCCTCATTCACCAAACGGTAACCCATCTGTTGATCAAAGCAACCCTGCGGCAACACTACACAATCAGGCCGACCGACGCGCAGCTTCGCCTGCTTAATCGCCTTATCAGCCAAATAAATCGCCCAAGGCGACTCCACCAATGCTTTCGTTAGATAAAGTTCCATAACTATTCCAGTATAGCACAAAAAATCAAACTGAGCCTCATTTTCAAAGCAAACACCACCACCTGCATAGCCCAGTGTACACTGCTCCCCCCTAACCCAGACACAAGCACAAAAAGAAACCGCGCGGTCTTGAACGAACCGCGCGGTTACAACAACACGAAAGGAGTGTCTTCACACTGAAAAATGGCGGGAGGGACGGGGCTCGAACCCGCGACCTCCGGATCGACAGTCCGGAGCTCTAACCAATTGAGCTACCTCCCCAGCAAAGATGCGCATAGACTATCAGAATGAGTTTAGGCATTGCAAGTGTTTTTTTTATGTTTTATTT
>JAGCML010000197.1 GCA_017646485.1 Kiritimatiellia bacterium | reverse complement strand
TGTGGTTTCTCCCACGCTGGCAGTGCTGTGGTGTCACTTTTTTTATCATGGTGTTACGAAAGCGCTTGACACGGGGTGTGGAGTTGTGGTACATTTTCGGTTCATTGCAGATTTTGAATTTCGAATCATTGCAGATTTTTTGGATAAGTCTCAACGACGAGAGGAATAGATACCATGAAGATGACTTGGCAACCTTCGAAGATTAAGCGCGTTCGCAAGATCGGTTTCCGCGCTCGCATGGCTACTAAGGGCGGCCGTAAGATTTTGGCCCGTCGCCGTGCTAAGGGCCGCAAGGCACTGGTTCACGCTTAAGTGAATCGCTCGGGGAGCACGCTGTGACCGAATCCCCAGTGTGCGGCGTTGTTTCCAAAGGAGGCTCCTCAAAGGCGCCTCCTTTGCTTTTTTCGCCGTATCGTCTGCCAACCAATGCCTTTCCAGCACTCTTTGACGCAGGAAAATCCGAGGCGAGTCGTTCGCTGGTGATGCGTTATGTGCCGAATGGATTAGAGAAAACGCGCGTGGGTGTCATTGCTGCGAAGCGAACGTTTCGCCGTGCAGTTGACCGAACGCGCGCCCGTCGTTTAATGCGCGAGGCGTTTCGTTTGGAACGGGAGCAGTTGGCGATTGGGTATGATTTGGTCTTGATTGGTCGGCAGAAGTTGACCGAATTGCACTGTCAGGATGTGCGGAGTGAGTTGCTGAAACTTTGCCGTCGCGCGAAGTTGTTGGCGAATTCAACCAGTGGCGCGAAGCGCAAGGGCGAATGACGGTGATGCAGTGGCGTAACGGAATCACGACGGTGTTAATCGCCTGTGTGCGTTTCTATCAGCAGACCTTGCATGGCATGTTTGGCTATGGTAGTTGCCGCTTTACACCGACGTGTTCCCAGTACATGATTGAAGCCTTGCAGGTGCACGGCCCTTTGAAAGGGCTGGGCTTAGGACTTTGGCGGATTCTTCGCTGTAATCCGTTTTGCCGAGGTGGGTTTGACCCCGTACCGCCGTCACAGAAGAAGAGAAGTGAGATAAAGCATGAACAAGAATGATAAGATTTGCGTAGCTATTTTGGTGGCTGCGTTGCTCGCCTATCTGGGATGGAATTGGTTCTCCCCGAAGCCTGTTCAACCGACTCAGCCGCAACGCGTAGCAACGGCTCCTGCGGTGGCACAGCCCTCCGTTCAGCAGGCCGTGTCGACGCCTGTTGCGCCCGCTCCGCTCCCTGAATTGAAGCCCGCCGAACAGAAGTACTATGTGCTCGAAAATGAACAGGTGAAGTTGACCTTCTCTGATTTCGGTGCACGTTTGACGAAGGCGGAACTCTTGCAGTATCGCAAGGAAAACAAGGAAGATGCCACCCATGTCACCTTGGAGACAGGGGATTTATTGAATCTCTCCTTTGAGGGTGCAGACGCCTATTTGAAGTATCAGGCCGCCCAACCCGATCCGAAGACGCTCGTTTTCACGACGACATTGCCCTCGGGTGTGGCTTTGGAACGTACCATCACGTTGGAAGCCGACTACGCACTCGCTGTTCGTGATGCCTTCCTTTCGACGCAGGGTGCGTCGGTTTTGCCCTATAAGTTTAATGTGGGTGCCTTTGGTTTGACCGATGCCGTCGGGGATACCTTGGGCTTTGATACGCTCGCCGCTGGCGAGAAGAAGCCCGAATATCACGAAGGTGATTTGGCAAAGGTGCTCGGTGCACGCAGCGCATTTTTGGGTTGCGGCACGAGCTCTGACCCGACGGGCTTGCCGTATTCGGCCTCTTCGTCGCTCGCTGCACCGCAGGCTTGGGTGGCATTGAAGAGCCGCTTCTTCACGACGTTGGCAATGCCGCCTGTGGCTGCACCTTGTGAATACACGGTATCGCGCGAGGCTTCGGCAAAGCAGTTGAAGATCAACCGCCTCTCTGCCGCATTCAATTATCCCGCATTGCAGTTGACGGGTGGCGTGCAGACGGGCGTGGTGACGCGTCTCTATGTCGGCCCGAAACTCTTGAGCAACTTGGAAGCCTTTGGGAATCACGCCGAACGCATTATGGACTTCGGCATGTTCGCTTGGTTCTGCGAATTACTCTTGCCGATCTTGAATTTCTTCTACATGCTCATCCCGAACTACGGTGTGGCGATTATTCTCTTGACCTTGCTCGTGCGTGCCGTCTTCTGGCCGCTCACCCATAAGAGCACCGTCTCGATGCGCAAGATGAGCGTGGTCCAACCCCAAATTAAGGCCCTTCAGGCTCAGTTTAAGGATAATCCGCAGAAGCTCCAACAGGAGACCTTGAAGCTCTATCGCGAGCACAAGGTGAATCCGTTCTCCAGCTGCTTGCCGATGTTAGTGCAGATTCCAATCTTCATCGCCCTCTTCACGGTGTTGCGTTCTGCTGTCGAATTGCGTTTTGCAGGCTTCCTCTGGATTGCCGACCTTTCGCAACCCGAAAACCTCTTCGCAGGCATTTTGCCGGTGCCCTTAAACATTCTCCCCCTCTTGACGGCAGTCACCATGGGTCTCCAGACGCATTTGTCGCCTGCTTCGGGTGATCCGGCGCAGAAGAAGATGATGACCTGGATGATGCCCATCATGCTCCTCTTTATGTTCTATTCCATGCCGTCTGCGCTCTGCCTTTACTGGACGGTTTCGCAGGTGCTCTCCATCGTGCAGATGTGGTACATCCACAAGACCACTGCCACTGCACCTGTTCAGGCGTGAGTTCTCCCATGAAAGCACAGGATATTACCGTCGTTTCCGCCGCACTCCCATCTTCGGAGGCGGCGGAATGTCTTCTTGAGTTGCTCGATGCCGATGCCTTCACGCCCACCGTTTGGGAGGATATTGAAACCAAGGCTGTGCGCCTGGACATCTTCCTTGAGGAAGCGGCCGCCGCAGATGAGGTGACCGAAGCGGTGCGTCAGACGGCTGCGCTCGCAGGGATTGAGGTGGAAATCACGCGTGATACATTGCCGGCCGCAGACTGGTCTGAGGCGTGGAAGCGTTTCTTCCATGTGGAGCATATCACCGATCGCATTACGATTCGCCCCTCGTGGGAAGACTACACCCCGCGTGCGGATGAGGTGGTCATCACCTTGGACCCTGGCATGAGCTTCGGTACAGGCAAACATCCCACCACGCGGGCCTGCTTGGAGATGTTGGATACGCTCGCTGTGGGTGACCTTTCGCGTCCGGTTTTGGATATGGGTTGTGGCAGTGGCATTCTCTCCATCGCGGCGAAGAAACTCGGCTTTACGCATGTGCGTGGCTTTGACTACGATGCAGACGCCGTGGCCGTGGCGAAGGAAAATGCCGAACTCAACGACGTCATCGTGCCTTACGAAACGCGTGATTTGGCCAATAATCTCGACCAAGGCGCCGTGGTGCTCGCGAATATCCTCGGCCCAGTCTTGATTGAATACGCTGCAGAGGTCACGTGTGCGGTGCTGCCAGGTGGCGCATTGGTTGCTTCGGGCATTTTGGATACGCTCTATCCAGAGGTTAAGGCGGCCTTTGAAAAGTATGGTTTACAAGAGGTCTCGTCGCGCTTAATTGGCGAATGGCGTTCGGGTTTATTCACGCGTCCAGAGGAACAGTAATGGTCACATTTGAAGTATTGGTTTCGGGGCTTCCGGTTTTCGCACAGTGGGCAACCGCAGGGGTGCTGCTGTTGATCGGGATGTGGATATTGTCGAAGAGCGCAGACCTCTTTGTTGAGGGGGCTGTGGCCTTGGCCACGCGTCTGCGGATGCCCGCATTGTTGGTGGGCTTCATTATCGTAGGCTTCGGCACTAGCGCTCCGGAGATGTTGGTGTCGGCCTTGGCAGCTGCGCAGGGGATGACGCCCCTTTCGCTCGGAAATGCTTATGGCAGTAATATCACCAACGTGCTTCTCATTTTGGGCGCATCGATGTTGGTCGCACCGATTGTCTTGAATCGTGTGGCCTTACGTCGGGATATTCCCTTCTTGTTGGTCTTGATTGTGCTTGCGTTTATCCTTGGGCTCAATGGCTTCTCGCGCTGGGATGGTATCTTGTTGTGCGTGGCCTTCTTGGCTTTCCTCTTCTGGCAAATTGGGATTATGCTCTTCCAACGCGGCAAATTGGTCTGCGATGATCCCGAAGAACAACAAGCCGCGGTGACGCGACCGATGCCGATTGTCTGTTTGCAGACCTTTGGCGGCTTGGCCTTATTGCTCTTATCGTCTCAGGTATTGGTGTCGGCGGCGCAGTTTATTGCAGAGGGTGCAGCTGCAGCGGCGGGCATTACGCCTGAAGCAACGCAACTCATCGTCGGCGTTACCATCGTGGCCCTTGGCACCTCGCTCCCAGAATTGATGGCCTCGGTTTCGGCAATGCGTCATGGCCAACCCGATATCGCGCTTGGTAATGTGGTGGGCTCCAACTGCTTCAACCTTGGCATTGTGGCGGGCATTGCGATTATCATTCGTCCTGTTCAAGGGGCTGGCATTCCGCCTGAATTGATGTGGCGCGATGCTTTGGTGATGTTGGGCACGGCCTTGCTCTTGGCGATTTGCGGTTACTTCGCATGGTGGCGTATGAAGCGGAGCGCAACGTCAAACCAGACAATCACCCTCTCGCGTGGCTATGGCATCCTCTTCCTTGTGCTTTGGGTCGCGTATACAATCGTTGCCGTCTGCTTCACGCGCGGTTGAGTAGGGCAGAGGTGCGGAGTGTAACATGAGTCTTCTTTTGATTATCTTTGAATTGGTTCTGTTTACGTGCATTCCTGCGTTGGAACTGCGCTTTTCGATCCCCATGGGCTTCTTCGCCCTCAAGACCGAAGCGGGCGTGCCATTGGATTGGTGGTGGGTGGCAACCATCTGCATCGTGGCGAATGTCATCTTAGGCATCGGTGTGTATGAAATCTTATTGCCCATCTTGCGCTTCATGTGCCGCTTCAAATGGTTCGCTGAAAAGTTGTGGAAACACGTAGAAGTTCGCCGTGATAAACTGCGTCCCATCGTGGAGAAGTATGGCGAATGGGGCCTCGCGCTCTTCATTGGTGTGCCATTGCCAGGCACGGGTGCAGTAACAGGTGCCGCCGGCGCCTTCTTGCTCGGCTTTATGCGTTCGCGCTTCTATGTGGCCAATTTAATCGGCGTGCTCATTGCGGGCATTTGCGTGACGGTGTTGTGTCTCTTAATCCAAAAGGGCGTGGTGGCCGACGATTCGCTTCTGCGTACGCTCTTCATTAAGGATGTGCACTAAGTTTACCGATAAAGAGAAAAGAAAGCGTCACTTGGGTTTCCCCAGGTGACGTTTCTTTTTGACGCACACGGGGATGTGGGTGTGGTAGCTTTCTTGTGAATAGGAGATAGGACGGATAGGACCTATAGGACGGATAGGACACTTCGGTGGTGGGGTGGATAATCTAAGGCGGTGCTGAGAAAAGCGTCTCTGTCAGCGAGAGAACATTCTTCTTACAGTACGCATTTCTCTCTCGAGCCTTCTCTGTTTGATTTCCCATGCTTTATCTGCAGATGGTCCGTGCTATTTCCTTCAATCTTATCGGCTTCACTTTGCCTTTCCGTTTCCCTACAACTTTTTGTGGTTGTGACGTTTTATCATTTCTGTTATTTTGCTATATTGAGATAAGGTTCTTGTTAGGAAAGGGTGCTAAGATGGCGGATATTCCTAAAATTGTTTTACCACATGGTGGATTCCGTGATTTAATCGTCTATCAAAAAAG
>JAGCML010000196.1 GCA_017646485.1 Kiritimatiellia bacterium | reverse complement strand
GACATCTTAGAAGAAGGTAAGGCCTTTGTTTACGCGAATGCCTCCATTACCGAAAATCCTAATTTCAACTACAAATCCTCCCCCTCCAATGCTGGCACTGGACGCGGCGACTACCTCGACACTACCTGGCGTGCCGTCCAAAAGGAAGTCGGCTTACGCGTCAATCCCGTGGGCAGCCTCTGGGCTTCTGCTGCGCTCTTCTGGATTGACCAGAGCAATGCGCCTATCTTAATGGTAGGCAATGGCCCCGATGATGGCTACTACTCCTCCGATGGCAAGACCTCTTCGCGTGGGTTTGAATTCACCCTCTCGGGCGACATCACCGACAATTGGTCTGTCTATGCCGCCTATGCTTACTCGCACTACCTCGACCGTAATAGCGGCCTGCACTTTGATCGTTACCCGCCCAACGCAATCTCCTTCTGGACGAGCTACAAAGCACCCTGGTGCTACGATGCAGTCTTTGGCTTTGGGGCACGCTGGCGTGATGATTGGTTGATGACCTTCCGTGGTTCGCCGGCTGGTGAAGACCAGTGCGTCAAATCTTTGCTCACCTTTGATGCTTCCATTGACCTCCCACTGAGCGAAACGTTCTCCTTGGGCTGCTCTCTGCGCAACATCTTTAATTCGCGTGGCATTGAGTCTGCCCGTAATCTGCAAGCCTTCGCAAATGATGGACGCACCTTTGAAATCTTCCTGCGTTGGCGCTTCTAAAGCCGCCTAATCCCGATTCATTTTTAACAAGACGGAGTGCTGTTTAGCCTCCGTTTTTGTTAACATAACGCAACCATTTACCCCATTGGCCTCGTGATTGACGAAAGTTCTCACCATGTACGCACTTGAAGCTCACCACCTTTCTAAATCGTTCCACACCGATACGCAAACCATTGAAGTGCTCCGCGATATTTCGTTGCAGATTCCGGAAGGTGCATTTCATGCCGTCATGGGTCCCTCTGGTGCAGGGAAAAGTACGCTTCTCAATCTCCTTTCAGGTCTTCTCCCTGCAGATGCTGGCACCTTAACCGTCGCAGGACAAACGCTCAATGGGCTCTCTGACCAAGCACTCACCCTTCTGCGCCGTCGCTCCATTGGCATTATCTTCCAAGCGTTTAATCTCATTCCCACGCTCACCGTGGCAGAGAACATCGCCTTACCTGCGCTATTGGATGGCAAACCTTTACCCAAGGCGCGCTTAGACCAATTGCTTGAAGGCGTCGGTCTCACCCATCGCGCCAACCAAATCGCAGAAAAACTCTCTGGTGGCGAAGCCCAACGCACCGCTATCGCACGCGCCTTTGCGATGGAACCCCATATCATTCTGGCAGATGAACCCACGGGTAACCTCGATTCGTGTTCCGCCAAAACCTTCTGCGAAACGCTCACACATCTCAATCAAACCCTCGGCACCGCCATCTTACTCATCTCTCACGATGCCCAAGTCTCTGCGGCGGCTGACACAATTCATCTCTTAAAGGATGGGGCCATTTGCGGATCTTTTGAGTCGCAACATGACGCCTCTGTCGTCGCCACGCGTTACTTGGAGCTCATGGCATGAG
>JAGCML010000195.1 GCA_017646485.1 Kiritimatiellia bacterium | reverse complement strand
TGCAGGAAGGTAATCAGACGATGGGTGGTATTTGTTTTCACGGGAGGGCTCCCGATGGGTGAGATTAACGAAGCGCGCCTTCACCCACGCGAATGGAAGCCTCTGTCGAGGCATACTTTTCGAGCGAGATATTGGGCAGACGCACGATGGTGCGAGGCGTTGCCTCCGAGGTCTGCGAGATGGTAATCTCTGGATGATCTGCCAGGATGTACCAATCATTCTGCGTAGAGACGAGTGCCAACTTCCCCTGCCAAGTGATGACCTTACACGGGGGCAGCTTCGCATGGTCAATGAAATTAATCGAACACGTCAACTTTGGCACGACCCCCTGAGCCTTCACCTTCACGGTTAGTGTCTGCTGAAGCGCATCTGTGGAAACACTCTCAGCAGGGGTGGAGAGGCAAATCTCTGTCGTGGCCCACTTCAATGGATGCGGATTGCCCGCGCGAGAAGTGAGGGAGGCTTCAGGCGTTTCCACAACCTCCACTGCGCCTTCATCCCACGTCTTTGCGTCCATCACTGTCCATGTTTGATTAGAGACGGCTTCTGTGATGCTGGGCGAGAGGCAAGCTTGGACAACTGCGTCAGGTAAATCCGCCTTACAAAGTGTGGCGAGGACACAGAGCGAAGCGATGAAAAAGGCGCGAGACATGGTTACTTCTCCTCATAGAAAACACGTGACCCTGGTGGCACGGAGTGCGTCAACCAAACGTTACCGCCAATGATCGACCCCTTGCCAATCTTGGTGTCACCTCCCAGGATGGTGGCATTGGCGTAGATAATGACATCATCTTCCACATCAGGATGACGCTTCGTGCCCTTGACCAGATGCCCTTCGGCATCCTTACGGAAGGAGAGTGCGCCTAAGGTGACACCCTGATAGATTCGCACATTCGAACCGATATGACACGTTTCGCCAATGACGACGCCTGTACCATGGTCAATGAAGAAGCCCTTTCCAATGGTGGCCCCGGGGTGAATGTCAATCCCTGTCCGCGAATGGGCATATTCACTCATAACGCGCGGCAAGAGGTGCACATCCTGACTGTAGAGCACATGCGCCACACGATGGGTGGCAACCGCCAGCAATCCCGGATACGACATCACGATTTCCATATTGGAATGGGCCGCAGGGTCACCTTCATAGGCTGCCAAAATGTCACTTTGTAAGAGCGCGCGAATGGTGGGCAATTCCGAGAAAAGCGTAGCCACCACACGTTCAGCCTGCGCAGCACAGTCAAAGTCCGCTGGACGTGTCTGCTCAAGCACACGATAACTCTCAATGCGGGTAATCTGATCGGTGAGCGCATCGGCAATGCTGTGAAGCCTTTGCTTTAACCCATCTAAATCCTCATGGTCCACCGGCTCGTAGGCCAAGCACCCCGGGAATAAGACAGAAAGGAGCTCCTTTAGCACCTCTACCATTGCGCGTTTGCCTGGCAGATTCACGCCACGGCGTGTATTCATCGCCGGACACTGACGGCAAATCAAGGATGGCGCCAACGCATCAATGAGCGAATCAAACGGTTTTGCCATGGGGTTTCTCCTCGGAAACATCACGCGTCAACCGCAAGATTACGCGGTCTGCGCCCAAGTTCTTGAACCCTAATAAGATAAGGATCTTCCCAAGCCAACTCGCCGAGTGGCAAGTGAGCAGTTTCGCCTTTAACGAAAAACGCTTGCACAGCAGGTAGAAATCTGCCAGTGTGCAGTTGTGGATGTTCGGCGTGTCATACCACTCATATGGGAATTCGCGCGTTCTGGGCATGCCCCCCGTGAAGAGGAGGGAGAGACGCATGCCGATGTAACCGAAGTTCGGGAAAGAAATGAGTCCCCAATCGGCCACACGCAAGAGGTGTTGCATCGCGCGGTCGGGATGCGCCAATTCCTGAATCGTGTGAGAAATCACCGCCGTATCAAAGGTCTTTGCAGGCATATTGGCCAAGTCATTACTCAAATTACGACTGACCATCAACACATTAATGCCAGCGTGCAGCGCTTCGATAATCTTCTCTAAATCGCATTCCAGACCCACGCCATACGTATTTCGGCGTTGGGCAATTTGCTTGAGCAATGCGCCATTGCCGCACCCGATATCCAATACTCGCGCCCCTTCGGGAATGTGCTTCACAAAAGCCTGAAGCGCCTTTGCGCTGTCACGGTTGAGCGTAGACGGGTCGCTGGCATCGGTGGCCGTCAAAAAGGCGCGTAGTACCAACTTCATCTCGTCGATGTGCGTCAAGAAGGCGTCGTGTCCTGCCGGCGCATTGAGGTGGCAGTAAGAAATCTGTTTATGCTCATTGACACAAGCCCGCACAAAACGTTCTGCTTGTTGCTGCGTAAAGAGCCAGTCGCCGCTGAGACTAATCGTGAGCAACTTCGCCTGAATCTGCCGCACTGCCGCCTCTAATGAGCCATAGGTCTCCTCGGGATCGTAACTATCCAAGGCGCGCGTAATGTGCAGATAGCTATTCGCGTCAAAGCGTTTAACAAACTTCTGCCCTTGGTACTCTAAGTACGACTCAATCTGGAAATAGGTCTTAAAATCGCGACTCACCTGACGATGGAAATCGTTGCTTTGATTCAACCATTCCGAACGCTTCTCGCGGCCGAACTTATCATCCATCGACGTCTGCGAAAGGTAGGTGATGTGAGCCAGGCGACGTGCGTTGGCCAAACCCGCTGCCGGCGCCGGACCGTCG
>JAGCML010000194.1 GCA_017646485.1 Kiritimatiellia bacterium | reverse complement strand
CGGAACGCTGCCCCTTTATAAAGTTTAGTTGAGCGTAGCGAATACATTAGCTACCCACTCCGAACTTTGAACTCCAGTAAGCAAAGCGAACGAAACTCAGAACTTGCGGCTTTGCCGCTCTCCACGAGTCGCACAGTCTTGCTCGCTGCGTCGCACAGGCACATCTCCGTGCTCCGTCAGCGTGCATAATCCACAATGACGCAGCCGCTCAGAATGAAGAGCCTTTTTGAAAAAGAAAAAGGCTTAGATTAAAAAGGCATATTAGTAGCCTTGATTTTCAATAAGGGCGAAACCCTAAAAGAATATGGTACCATATTGCGATAGAATATGGCACCATATTGATTGGGAATATGGTACCATATTGATAAGGAAAATGGTACCATATTCTGTTAGTAAATGATACCATTTTCTTCAGCAATATTAGCCTTTTTCAAAGAGAAGCCAACCCTTTTCCGTTTTCAATATTAGCCTTTTTCAAACGCAAAAAGGCTATTCTTTAATTTCAACATCGTTTTTTCTGTTTTGAAAATGGGGATTTCCCTTTTAAAAATACGCAATCACCTGCTTAAAAATACGCAATCACTCGCTTAAAAGACGGATATTAATATAGGAAAAGAAGCCGTCATTTAGGGGATGGGTGTTGCTTGAGGCGTCCTTTTAGATAAGGAGAACGAGGTACGCATCACTCAACAATTGATACGGCAAAGTCGCTTGAGGAGCGCTTTGAGATAGGGAGAAAGAGGGGCGTTCCTCCCCTCCTCATCTTTCGTTCCGCGAATCTTAAAAGGAAAATTATGCACAAATCAACATTTTATGATACAATAACGCGCATATGAAAGAGACAACAGCGGTTTATCCCGGGACTTTTGACCCCATGACCAAAGGACACTTCGACCTTATTCGTCGGAGTGCGGAGCTCTTTGATCATCTCGTTGTGGCCGTAGCAGGCATCTCTCCGAAGCCCACGCGTTTGTTTGGGATTGAGGAGCGTATTGAGATGGTGAAGGAGTGTTTGGCAGAAGGTGGCATTACCAATGCGACCGTCAAACCGTTGGATTGTTTGTTGATTGAGTTTTGACGTCGGAACAATGTACGAGCCGTTGTGCGCGGGTTGCGCGCCTACAGCGATTTTGAGTACGAATTTCAGATGGCATTAACCAATCGCCAGTTAGCCCCAGAGGTGGAAACGCTCTTCCTTATGCCAAATGAGGAAAACAGCTACATTACCGCCTCCACGGTGCGCGAAGTGGCACGTTATGGTGGTGACACGGCACACTTTGTGCCCAACTGCGTGCAGCGCCACCTGCAGGCCTACCTCGCTGCGCACCCGGAGCAATACATTCAAGGAGCATCTGTTGGAAACACCGGCGCGTTTGACCGTTGATCTTGGTCGTCTGGACGAAGGACGTTACGAGCACTTAAAAGGTGCTCTTAGCCGTGTTTTCCTTGAAGTAGATGACCTTGAACAGGTGCATCCGGAGGGGGACGTTGAATACGATTTACAGTGCGAACTTATGGGCGACGAGCTTTTAGTTCGCGGTAACCTACAGCTTGCCTGTGCGTGCGTTTGCAGCCGATGCGGGCAGACATACCACACGAAATTCTCGGAAAAAGCCTATTGCGAGACCTTTGAAATTGCCGGAACGGAGATATTAGACTTGACGGAATCCGTGCGAGAAGGTATTATACTCGCTCTTCCTTCTTACCCTATTTGTAAGGAAGACTGCAAAGGCATCTGCTTTCATTGTGGACAAGACCTCAATGTGAGCGCGTGTAGATGCGCGAAAGGAGAGACGAATTCTCCTTGGGACGCACTGGACGGATGGATGGCTTAAGGCATAATAGCGAGAAGCTTACAGAAAGAAAGAGAGTCATAAAATGGCAGTACCTAAACGCAAAAAGTCCAAAATGCGCGTCCGTCAGCGTCGTGCACAGATCAAGGCAGCAGTTCCTGGCACCGTGACCTGCGAATGCGGCGCAGTTCGTTTGGCACACCGCGCTTGCCCTTCTTGCGGCAAGTATGACGGTCGTCAAGTGCTCGCAGTCGAAGCATAAGCGACACCTATCGTTTTCAGCAACACTACAAAGGGGGCAGACATGCGGATAGCACTTGATGCCATGGGCGGCGATAATGCGCCATTTGAGATTGTCTGGGGCGGCGTACTCGCTGCAGCTAAGACAAATGATGACATTGTACTGGTAGGCGACGAAGCGGCAATCCGCCAAGCGCTGAGCCAACGCCATCCCAAAATCCGTCCGCTTCCCGATGTAGAAGCGCTGATTAAGGCTGGCCGCGTCACCATCGTTCATACCGATGAATCCATCGCAATGGATGACGCGCCTGCCGCAGCCGTACGCCGCAAGAAGAATTGTTCGATCAATGTCTGCATGCGTATGGTGAAAGAAGGTACCGCAGATGCGGCAGTCTCCGCTGGTAACTCCGGCGCGATGTCTGCCTCTGCACTCTTCATCCTCGGCCGCATCAAGGGCGTGGCTCGTCCGGCAATCGCTACCGTATTGCCCACTTCGGACGCCGATCGCCCCTTGTTGCTCCTTGATGCAGGTGCAAACACCGACTGCAACCACGAATGGTTGCGCGAATTCGCAGTGATGGGCGACGTCTACAGCCGCCTCGTCCTCGGTCGCGAGCAACCCGAAATTGGCTTGATGAGCATCGGCACAGAAGACTGCAAGGGCAATGAATTGACCAAGCAAGCCTTCCCGATTTTACGCAACTACACCCCTGGCATCACCTTTAAAGGTAATGTGGAAGGTCACGACGTCTTTGAAGGACAGACCGACGTCATCGTCTGCGATGGCTT
>JAGCML010000193.1 GCA_017646485.1 Kiritimatiellia bacterium | reverse complement strand
GCCACCTGCGAAACAGGCTTGACCGTGACCGTGCCCGAATACATTGTCATCGGCGAACGCATTGTGATTGAAACCGCCACGGGCGAATTCACAGGCCGTGCCTAAGATTTATACGCTCATTTTAAGATACATTTAATTAAGAGGATTTTGACAATGTCAAGTTGCAGTGGAAATTGTTCGAGTTGCGCCAGTAAGGGATCTTGCTCGGAACCGAAACCCGATCCAGTGAAGCCTACCTTAGAAAAGATTCGCCATGTTTTCGTGGTGCTCTCGGGTAAAGGTGGCGTGGGCAAAAGTACGATCTCGGCGAATATTGCCCTTGGGTTAGCCTTGCGCGGATTCAAGACGGGCCTCTTAGACATTGACGTTCATGGCCCCAGCATTCCAAAGATTCTTGGTCTTCAGGGCGAACGCGTCATGGGTGATGGTGAAAAGCTCATCCCCGCCGAAACACCCACGGGTCTCAAAGTGATGTCCACTGCGCTCATCTTAGAAAAGGAAGATGATCCAATCGTCTGGCGTGGTCCTTTGAAAGCTGGCGTCATCAAGCAATTCATCGGTGAGGTTGCTTGGGGTGATTTGGACTACTTGATTGTTGACTGCCCTCCAGGAACAGGCGATGAACCCTTGAGCATCTGCCAACTCATCCCCGAAGCAGATGGCGCGATCATCGTTACAACGCCCCAGGGCGTGGCCACCTTGGACGTTAGTAAGTCGGTCACCTTCTGCAATCAAATCGGAATGCGCATCGCTGGCATCGTGGAAAACATGAGCGGCTTTACCTGCCCCCATTGCGGAGAGTGGACCCCCATCTTCAAGTCCGGTGGCGGCGAAGCCCTCGCCAAGAAGTACGGCTTGCCCTTCCTTGGCAAGTTGCCCATCGCAACAGAAATCGGCGAATGCGGCGATGAAGGTCAACCCTTCGTGGCGAAATATCCTGAAAGCCCTGCCGCCAAGGCATTCATGCAAATCGTTGACCAGCTCACCATCATTGGATAAACACCCCTATGACACTCCAGCAGCTCATTCAAACGCATCTGCCATGCCTCTCGGCTGTGGGTGCTCTTCTTGCGCTTGGGAATGGATGCCAATCCCATAATCACCGTAACGATTATGAAATTCCGCGCGACACCTATGCCATCGTGGCCTCCCATAGCGTAGCCTCCGATGTGGACTGGAATGCAGCCATCATTCAAGAACTTCAAAAGAAGTATCCCAATGCGCCCGTCCTTATCTGGCGTAAAGATGTGGAAGAAGTTCGTGAAGAATTGGCAGCACTCAAGCCCTCCTTTACTGCGTTTGCGGTTAAGCCGGGCGAGGCTGGAGTTCATTTCACAATCGCCATCAGCCACTTAACACGCGAATTGGATGATGACCCTTACACCGACACCTTCTGGGGTGTCATCACGGGTTATGACGCAGAAGCCGCCCAAAAGGTGGCAGCCGCAGCACCCATTTCCATTGAACGCGCCCTGGACTGTTCTGGATGTGATATCACGGTATTCAACAAGGCCTGGCATTACTCTGAAGACCATCGTGGCACAATGACGACCTGGGATGCCTCCCAACCCGATGCCAAGGTTCAAGAATCCGCCTGCGACACCGACAATACGGTGGGTGTACTTGAACGTCTGCAAAAGGATCATATCCAATTCCTGGCCACCTCTGGTCATGCGACACAGCACGACTGGCAGATGGGTTATTGTGGTCCGAACATGACCATGGTTCACCGCGATGGTAAACTCTATTCGGTAAACACCAAACACCAAGCATATCCTGCCCATTCGGACGAGCCGAAGGTCTATTTCGCAAATGGCAACTGTCTCATTGGCGACATTGACCACCGCGACTGCATGGCACTCTCCTGGATGCGCGATGGTGGCGTACGTCAGATGATGGGCTACACCGTCACGACGTGGTTTGGCGCACAGGGTTGGGGCACGCTTGGGCTCTTCGGAGACGCCTCGGGGATGACCACCGCTGCTGAAGCCTTCCACTTCACCAATGCAGGTATCGTTGACACCTTGGAAAAGGCCATCCAGAAAACTGGTGCGACCGATATTCGTCAATGCAGAATTCGCAAGATTGCCCAAGTGAATCGCCCAATGACGCGTAAAATGCTGACTTGGTACAGTACGCTTCCTGCAGATCGTCAACTCGCCGAACGTGATTACTTCCAGCAAATCACGGGGAATCTACATGACCGCGACACGGTTTGCTTCTATGGCGACCCTGCACTTGATGCACGCATCGCTAATGGCCGCTTTACCGTATTGCCACCCATCTACCATGCTCAGAAGCAGGAGCTTTTGCTCACGCTTCGTGCCAATAAAGATGAACGCAAAGGCGCAGCGTGGTTCCGTCTGCCCGACAGCTGGAAGTATGACGCCACCCAACTCATTGCTTCTGAAGCCTTGGGGACTCCCGACATCTGCTTGGACAACATGATTCGTTTCCCCAATGCAGATCTGAAGGCTGGCAATACCTACACCGTTACCCTCCGTAACGCAATGCCAGAAAAGATGAAGCCCTGCCCACAGTGCACAGTTCAGTAAGTCAACGGGTCACCTCTGCTGGGGTGACCCGCCTCACGCTGATCGCTTGCGTCACAAGGAAAGAGTAAAGCTATGCATGAACCGCTGGAGTTCTTTGTTCAACTCATGAATCGTGGTGGCCCTGTCATGTGGCCCATTGCGATTTGTTCACTCATCACAGTGATTATCACCCTCAGAAAACTCCTGCAATGGACCTTTCTGATGTTGCACATCATTGCTGGAGCAAAGACCTGGACCGCGGTTTTGAAGACCCTTTCCTCGGCAGACACCGAGGCAACGCAAAAAGCGATTCAGCAGTGCCATTCTCCCTTTGCCGCCATTCTCTCTCAGGCCTTAGCCCACCCCGACCTGCCCTTTCAAGAAGCCCTTGAGGATTCTGCACGGCAAGCGGTGCGCAAATTAGCCACCGGCCTCGGGGTGTTAGACACGATTGTCACGCTTGCACCGATGTTGGGCATTTTAGGCACGGTCACAGGCATTATCACCTCCTTCAACTTAATGGGCGCGATGGGCACTGATGACCCCACGGGCGTCGCCTCTGGTATCGCAGAAGCCCTGATTACAACCGCTGCAGGCTTGGTTGTTTCAATCTTAGCCCTCATTCCTCTCAATGCAGGACGCATCTGGCATAAGGCCTTAACGCAACACATTGAACGCGCGATGACCGCCGTAGAAGCCGCCGTTAAAAAGTAAACCCGATGAAGCTCACCGACGAAGAAACCCCTAAAGCACGTGTAGAAATGACGCCCATTATGGACGTCGTCTTCTTACTTTTGGTCTTCTTCATCTACGCCTTTATGACGATGACCGTGCAACGCGGCATGAAGGTGGAGCTCCCAAAAGCCGACGGCGTGGTGAGTAAACAACAAAACATTCGTGTCGTTTTAACGGCAGAAAACCAACTCCTCTTGGATGGTCGCACGGCCATGTCCCTTGATGCAGCAGCGGACTCCGTAGCCCTCCGTTATGAATCGCTCAATCTGCCCGTCATCATCAGTGCAGATCGACACGCACATGTAGGGGTGGCCCTTGAATTAATGGCTGCGTTACGCGCTAAAGGGATTCAACAAGTAACCTATCAAGTCGAAAAAAGCAAGTAACCCCCATTACCTCCGCTCTTCATCTCAATGTCAGCTTTCGCCGCCCATTCATTCCTCACCCTTCTGCCACGCTATTGTTGCATCGGCATTAGGGAGCTTATATGGGTTGCACTCGGCATCCTCCTGCACCTCCTCTGCATCACATGGGTCTTCAACCTTCTTTACACCCCCACGCCGGCCTCGGCTGCGCCCGAACTCATTG
>JAGCML010000192.1 GCA_017646485.1 Kiritimatiellia bacterium | reverse complement strand
CAAGGCCGACCAACCCGCCGACCACATTTACGATGTGACCGGTTCGCTCTGCGAAAACAATGACAAGTTCGCCATTCAACGTGCGCTCCCTGAAATCGTTCCTGGTGACTTAGTGGTCTTCCATGACGCAGGTGCACACGGTCATGCAATGGGCTTCAACTACAATGGCAAGTTGCGTTCTGCAGAATTGCTCTTACGTGAAGATGGCACTGTGACCGAAATCCGCCGTGCAGAGACCTTAGATGATCTCTTCGCAACGTTGGACTTCGACAAACTTGCCTCCTTCTAATCGCTATTCCCCGGGAGAGTCAATAGGTTTTTATCCTTTCCTATTGGCTCTCCTCTGGGGTGATTCGCCTCAGACGCTCACCTCTTTTGCAGAAAGATTTCCTATGCGTATGCTTCATCCATTCTGCCGTCTCTTTCTCATCCTTGCCACGCTCTGTTCAGCTTCACTTCTCTCTGCGAAGGTTGTTTGGCTCGTGGGTAAAGGTGCACCAATTGATGCGCCAACTGTTGCGCAAGAACTCAGTACGATGTTGAAGGGTGAAGAGGTCAAAGTGGTTGAGTACACTTGGCTCAGCGCTTGGGTGAATGCGCTTGATACCGATGGCTCGCGCGCAGAATTACTCAAGGCCGACACCTTGCTCGTCACACGTTCTGCCACCGAATCCGACCATTTAACATTCTTGGGCTTGGCGACCTTGCGCGAAATTCGCCCGCTTCACCTTCCTGAAATCAAACTCGTCGCCGTGCAGAAGCCCGTCTATCGCATGTCTGGTCTCTGCAATAATCCTCGCCTTCAGCAGACCGCGCGCCTCGCAATCGGCGCCAACATTGACTTTATCGCACTTCCTAAAGTGTGGCAACGCGTCTACACCGACGACACCTTCTACAACAACAAAGTGCCGAAAAGCGCAACGACTGAAAACTATATCGCAGCTGCCGGCATTGCTCGTGCACTGCGTGGGCAAGACTTTGAAATTGCGCCATTGGGTGGTATCCACGCAGATTTAGCAGAAGACCTCTTGGAATCCATCAATAAGGGCTTAGACCTCTGCGAAGATGTTCTCTTCGCCGCAAATCACTTGCCAATCGGTGGTTATAACATCCGCGTGGGAAAGTCCTTTGATGCCATCCTCTACGATGGCGATTTTGAACGTTGCATCGGCGAATGGCTCGAACGCTTCGCCGCGGCCGATGGTCGTAAGCTGACCCTTCACTACACGAAGGACACCACCATTAACACAGGTTGGCCCTGCCTTTTCCGTTCGGTTCACACTTTGGGCAAGATGCCTAAAGCCACCATTTACACCCGTCCTGCCTTTGAAGACAACACGGGTCGCACGGAGTTGCAACACCTTGAAGCCATCTACAAAATGGATGCTCACAAGGGCAACTGGATTCCCTTCCCCTTAGCCATCGCAGAGTGGAACCGCCGTTATCCCGAAATGCCGGTCTATCAAGGCGCCATCCCGACGCAACACACCGCAGCGATGTTCGCTGCCATGCTCTATTTGCGTTGGACCGGCGCGACGGTGTTGCCCTTCAACTGCGACCAACCCACCTCTAATGCCATCTCAATTGGCCTTGATGTGATGTTGCGCTATCAGGTCATGCGTCGCAATGTGAATGCGATTCTCTGCCGTGCTTTGGACGAAGATAGCTTTGCCTTCTCGCTCTGGCGCCAACCCACTGAAAAGGTGGTTGTGCGTTTTGATACCAGCGATGAGACGAAGAAGGCTAGCGAACGCAAAATCGTCTTTACGAAGAACAATTTCTGGACGCCTCAGACCGTGTCCGTGGATCAGCCTTGTATCTTCTATTGGAAGATTGCGGCAAAACAATTCCCTGGTCAAAACACCGGCGCACGCATCATTGGTGAATTACCAATGCCACCAGAAGAACCCGAAACGCCGGCAGAAGAAGACCTCCCACCTGAGGCATTAGCCCCCGCTGAAGAGGTTGGGCTCCCTGCAGAAGCAACAGCACCCGCCGAAGCAGAAGTCGCCCCTGCAACTGAAACACCTGCCGAAACTTGCGAAGGTGGTCAGTGCGCTGTGCCGCCTGAAGCAGACGCAGAGCCTGCGGAAGCAGAAGAAGCTTGCGAAGGTGGTCAGTGCGCTGTGCCGACTGAAGCAGACGCAGAGCCTGCTGAAGCCGCCGAAGCTTGCGAAGGGGGTCAGTGCGCTGTGCCTGAAGTGGCTGCGCCTGTTGCGTCCACCCCCGTTTTCTCTGAAAAGACCTTTGCACCGTCTACGGTTCCCTCTGCGCCTGACTGCGTGCAACTCGAAGTGGTGAAGCCGCGTGGTGAACACGATTTACATCAGGCCATGGAGAATGCCAAGACGCAAAATAAGTTCCTCCTCATTCAGTATGGCCGCGAAAACTGCACCAACTGTCAAAAGGTGTGGAACATGTTGGGCGATGGTCGCATTCCCCTTCCCGAGGATTTCCTCTATGCCGACGTTTCTGTGGATGACCCTGAAACGCGCGCCATTTTTGAAGAAACCTTCTCCGTCACCGATGATGGTCGCTACTATCCCTTCTTGGTGGTCATGGGACCAGATGGTTCGCAGCTTGCCTTCCGTTCTGGTCTCGGTACGCCGGAAGAATACAATGCCATGATGAAGACCGCGCGTGACGATTACAACACGTGGCAACCCTAAATGGATGCGCTCCATCAAGCGCTTGCATCAGGCTTCGGCTTCTCTGAATTCCGTCCAGGACAAGAAGCCGCCATCCGTGCCATTCTCGCAGGAAAAGACACCCTTGTGGTGATGCCCACAGGCTCTGGTAAGAGTCTGTGCTTCCAACTTCCTGCGATGTTGTCCGAAGGCACCGTCTTGGTGGTCTCGCCTTTAATCGCTTTGATGAAGGACCAAGTTGATGCGCTCACGGCGCATCGCGTCTCTGCGACCTACCTAAATTCCACCCTTTCCCCCTCAGAGACGGCCTTCCGTCTCAACTGTATGCGTTCGGGGCGTTATCGCTTGGTCTACGTTGCCCCCGAACGTTTTCGTAATCCGCGCTTTCTTGAGGCCCTTGCCGACACGCCGTTGCGCATGTTAGCCATTGACGAAGCGCACTGCATTAGTACCTGGGGCCACGATTTCCGTCCCGATTACCTGCACCTTGAAAAGATTGTCTCCACGCTTCCTGCCGATGTGCGTATCATTGCCGTGACGGCAACCGCCACGAAGGATGTACGAAAGGACATCATCAAACATTTGGGATTGGGGAGAAATGGTCGACAAGCGCCCGAGGTTTTCGTCACAGGCTTTGCCCGTCCCAACCTTCACCTCACCGTCACACGCGTCCGAACGCACGCTGAAAAGTTGGAACGTCTCCTGCAAGTCTTAGAGACCTTTCACACAGGCATTATCTACTGCGCCACGCGACGCGCAGTCGAACGCGTCCAGACGTTGCTCAAGCCTCACGGCCATCGTATCATTGCCTACCATGGCGCCATGGATGACCGCGAACGCACCCGTGTGCAAGATGCCTTTATGCGTGGCGATGCGCCTGTGGTAGTGGCGACCAATGCCTTTGGGATGGGGGTCGATCGCGCGGATATTCGGTTTGTCTTGCACTGGGATATTCCTGGATCGGTAGAGGCCTACTACCAAGAAGTGGGACGCGCTGGACGTGACGGGGCTTATGCTTGGTGCGAACTTCTCTTTTCGCCGGCCGACATCCATACGCAGGAATTCTTCATTACGGCGGCCACGCCTCCTCCAGAACACGTCTTTGAGTGTTACGCCGTCTGCCGCAATGCCTGCGCACAGTCCCCAACAGGCACCGCAATGCTCAGCCCTGAAGAGTGGGCAGGACGCGCAGGATTCGCTTCGGAGCAGAGTATTCGTTGCCTCATGGCCCACTTTGAACGGCGCAAACTCATCTATCGCACGCGTCATCCTGGCGATGCGTACTCCACCATTAGTGTACCGAAATCCACCAATACCGCAGCCTTGGAGGCCGTGTGTGACGAACTTGCCGACAAGGCGGCGGCTGATCGTGCGCGATTGCAACAACTCTTGGACTTCGTGAATTTACGTTCCTGTCGCCATCGTTTCCTCTTGGCTTACTTT
>JAGCML010000191.1 GCA_017646485.1 Kiritimatiellia bacterium | reverse complement strand
TTGCGGGCGCCTTCAAAGGCTTTTCAGCGGGCTTTTCCTGCTTTGCTTCAGCCTTCACGGGAGCGGCCTTCTCAGTCTTTTCCTTTGCCTTCGCCTTAGGCTTGCCACCGCAGAGCGTGATAATCTCATCGGTAATATCAAGCTCGTCAACGACATAGGGCACCATGTTCTTGTACACCACGGCATCGTAACCCTGTGCCTTTGCATAGGCCTTCACATGCTCAAGCACCTCTTCAGAGGTACGCTTAATCAGGCGACGCTCCAATTCAGAAAGTTCACGGCTACGCGCCTGCATCTGTTCTTCAGCACGTGCGCGCTGTTCTTCAAGTTCCTTAAAGGCCTTTTCGCACTTTGCCTTTAACTCAGCAGCCTTTGCAGGGGCCAACATCGGATTCTGCGCATTCTGCACCATCTTCTCAAGGGCAGACTGCTTTTCTTCCAACTGCGCACGCAGCACATCGCGTTCTTCGCTGTAGTCCTCCAACGTCGTTTCCAAGAGCTTCTTGTCATTCGGCGTATTGGGGTGCGCTTCAAGAATGGTTTCCATATCAATTACAGCGAAACCCTTTGCGGAAGCAACCATTGCACAGAGGGCGATACAAGCAGTCGTTAAAAGCGTTTTCATTCTTTATTCCTTTCAATTCTTCAAATTACACCTTTCTGCTCGGCATTAATCCACGCCAATCCAGAAGGTGAAGGTTTCTTCTTCAGTATCATCATCATTGGTCAACGGGAAGGCCACATCCAAGCGAATGGGGAAGCCCGGCAAATTCAAGCGCAGACCGCAACCTGCCGACCAGAGCAAGTCATTGCCGAAATCACAGAAGTCTGTGCCTGCAGAACCCATATCCGTGAAGACTGCAAAGCCCAAAGACGAGACCAACGGCACGGTGTATTCCAAGGTCGCGCACCAACGCGTCTGGCCACCGATACCCACATGGTCGCCCTTGTTGTAGGCCTTCGGGCCACCGTCGCGGAATTCAAAACCGCGTACCGTGCGGCCACCACCGAGGAACAAGCGATCAAAGATCGGCACTTCACCACTGTAGGCTTCCACCGTGTCAAAGCGCAAACGCGCCATCAACACATGTTCTTCCCAAACATTCCACCACTTTGCGGCGAAGAAACCAAAACCATAGTCCTTTGCATCACCGCCGACGCCCACTTCAGCATAGACATCGCTTTCCCAACCCGAAGTCGGGAAGTAAGGACGGTTACGATGGTTTTCATTCCAGAACACGCGGAACTTACTATTGATGCCATCGTCCAAATCGGTAAAGCGGAAGGGATCGCCAGACTTGGTATACCATGTGCCTTCGTCTTCATCATCATAACCGACCTGTTCGATGATGTACTTCACACCGATACGATCCAATTGCAAATCACCAAAGGGCGAAGGAATCGGCGTCGGCTTCCAGGAGAGCGTGAAGGCTGCACCTGTGCGGATTTCATCATAGTGGTCATACCAACGCAAACGACGATAACCATTAATCGTAAATGCGAGCGGCATGTCGAAGAGCCAGGGCTGCGTCCAGCTCAAATCCACCGTCTGACGACGCGAACCAGCTTCCACGCTTGCGCTTGCACGCTGACCACCGCCACGGAAGCCATTGGAGGGATTGAAAAGGTCGAAAGTGCGGTGCGTCACCTTTGCGAAGACGAAGACGTTATCCACCGTGCTTGCACCAGCACCCAAGCCCCACTCTGCCGTACGATCTTCACGCACGTTAAAGACGAGATCACGTTCACCTTCATTCGGCGTCTTCAAGGTGAAAGAGGTCACCCCGCTCTCTTCCTTAAAGTAATTGAGGTTGCGCACGCGCGCTTCAGAGCGTTCCACCAAACGGCTATCGTAAAATTCACCAGGCTGAATCACCAATTCACGACGAATCACCTTATCCTTGGTCACCGAGTTACCACGGATTTCAATATTGCGAATGCGCACCTGTTCACCCTCGGTCAAGGTGTATTCAATGTCCACGACGGGTTCATCCACACGCGCAATCAAACGTGCATTTGCGAAGGTATCCACATAACCGCGCGAACCATAATACCCTTCAATCGCGTGACGCACATCTTTCAAATTCTTTTCCGTGGCAACACGAGACTCATTTTCGCTCAATGCCATTTCAGCCGCAGCCAAAAGCGCAGACGCGGGATAGGTCTTAGCGCCATTGATTTGAATCGAACCAATCGTGTAAAGCGGGCCTTCCTCAACGGAGAAGCATGCGTCATAGCGTCCTTCTTCAGCCCCTTCCACCTGACGCAATTCAGGCGACGAGATTTCTGCATCCAAATAGCCGGCCTTTGTGTAAACCTCTGTCATCGCAGCACGCGCATCGTCGAGTTTGACATCGCTAATGGGCAAGTCGGTAAACCAGCTAATCGGATTATACAGCGGCTTCCAACCAAATGTGCCCGCAAGCGTCGCATGATCAAAGGCTGTATTACCCTCAATGCAATAATCGCGAATCGAACGTTCTGCACCGGCATCCACCAAGAAGGTCACAAAGGCATAACCCGGCGCTTCAGAGAAACGAATATCATAGGTCACCTTCGCATGCACATAGCCGTCCTCTTCGAGTTCAGCACGCAGACGACCTGCAGCCGCAGCCGCAATCGCATCATCAATGCGATCATTGCGAACGAGTTGCAACTTCTTTTCAGCCCTACTCTTACGAATGACGCCATCAATGCCCTCAATCGCAGGATTATCTGCCAATTGCGGACGGCGGCGAACCACGTATTCCACCACCCAATTGCCCGCATCATTCATATCCAACAAGGCATCCACCTTCGAATATGTCGGCGTCGCAAGCAATGCTTTCACGTCCGCACTAATCGTCTTCTGCACATCCGAACGCTTCTTCAGCGTATCTTCAGCGCGCAGCGAACACATCGCCATCACCGCTTCAGTGGGGTCAATGCCGAAGGTATCTTCTGCACGAACGCGCACTTCCTTCACGGTCACATATTCAGCATAAGTCTCGGCCTGTGCGAAGAGCGGCATTCCGAAGAATGCAATCGCCACAATCATCATCAGCTGAAGGAGTCTTTTCATCAGGAATTTCCTTTCTGATTGTCTTAGTTAAGGGGTTGGAGGATCGTTCACCGGCACCATATCACCTGCGACTTCAGGATTGGTCTCGATACGATCTTTAAAGCGAGTAATGGAACCATTAAAGTTCAAACGCACTTCACCCGTGGCACCATTACGGTTCTTTGAAACATCCACAATTGCCAAAAGCGGGTCATCATGCTCTGGCACACGCGCACTCATGAAGCACGGACGACGCAAGAGGAGAATCACGTCGGCATCCTGTTCGATAGCACCCGAGTCACGCAAGTCAGAATTCTTCGGCTTTTCATCGCCACCGCGCTGTTCATTTGCACGAGACAACTGCGAGAGCACAATGACTGGCAAATCCAATTCCTTCGCCATGGCCTTGATTTCACCAGAAATCTTTGAGACCATCACCTGTTGGCCCTGTTGCGCAAATTCACGATGACCCAGCAACTGCAAGTAGTCAATCACAATCAATTCAATCGACTGCTTCTTGCACAAATGACGTGCACGTGCACGCAATTCCATTACATCCAAGCCGCCCTGGTCATCACAAAAGATTGGCATCTCGCTCAATTCCTTTGCGGCAGCCTGCAGCTTTGGCAAAACAACACTCTTCTTAATGAATTGCCCACCGCGCTCAACCTCACGCGCAGAGATCTCTGCCATACCGCAGAGCATACGCGTCGTCAACTGCACCTGAGGCATTTCGCAGGAGAAAACCAATACACCGCGCTTCGGATGCGGACGACCGCCAGTGCGCATCGGAATACCATTAATATCACGGCCACGCGCCACACATTCAGCGATATTCATCGCCAACGAGGTCTTACCCATGGAAGGACGTGCAGCCAAAACCACCATTTCGCCCTTATGCAACCCGCGCAACTGATTATCCAGCGCCTTAAATCCCGTTGGAATACCCGAAAGCTCACCCGGCGTCTCCAACTGACGCGTCAACATCGAGAGCGTTGACTGAACCGAAGTCTTCCAATCCACCGTCGAACCACGACGGTCACGCCCCTCGCCAATAGCTAAAATCGTCTGTTCTGCAGAGCCCAACACATAGTCTGCCGTCTGCGCCGCATCGTAGACACTCTCTTCAATGCGACGAACAGCCCCCAAAATGTTGCGGCGCACAAACTGTTCCATCACCAAATCGGCATAGTAACCCGCATGCGCACTTGTCGGTGTGCGATCCATGAGCAACTTCAATGTCTGCAAGCCACCCACTGCCTCCGACTCATTCGTACCACGAAGATAATTATCAATCGTAATACCATCAATCGGCTGGCCCTTACTCATCAAGCGTTCCATCGCGCCATAAATGCTACGATGCGCCGGCTCCACAAAGGCCTCTGCCACTACGCCACGCATGGTACACAAGTCCCACACGCGTTCAGGATCAATCAAAATCGAACCCAACAGACCTCGTTCAGCCTCAATATCTTGCGGCAACGTCCGCCGCAACGGAGCCTCACCGGCCACTTCAGAAAGTGGTCGCGAAGCCAGCGAAGAATCCATTCGTTTTTTACGAGGCGCCATACCCTAAAACTCTCACTACAAATCAAAAAGAAAAACGGAAAAATAGTATACCATAAATTACCCCACTTATTCGCCACCCCACCCTTTTCCCACATCATCATCTCCCTCCATCACCCCAATCGCCCCCAACAAAATGGTTTAACA
>JAGCML010000190.1 GCA_017646485.1 Kiritimatiellia bacterium | reverse complement strand
TTGTTTACTTTAAACCACAATGCATCGCCGAGGTTTAAATAATCATCCTCTGCAAGGACTTGGTTCGCATGTGCCCACCCTGTAACCTTAGTGGTATCCGTCTTAGTGGGGTCAACAAAGGCCTGAGTTGTGTAATAATACAAATCATAGCCTATGCCATTTTAAACCTGGATACATGGAGCATTTCATTTGTTACGCCAAGTTGTGGGTGTAAGCCACGAAATGCTAAATGCATAGCCAAGTTTAATCTTATCTTCAGATTCGCCTAACCCTTTGAATTGAATCGCAATCTGATACCAAATAGGAGCGCTTGCCCCTTTGCCTTCCATCTCTACCGTCGTGTATCCCACGACGTCGGATTCGACGGCGGCATTTAAACGACCGTTTAATTTCACCAGGGGGAATGGGGGATTTTTCCTTTTTCTATCAGGGTTTGATGCTTTTTGTAGTAGTATTGAGGTATAATGCTGGATATTTGGTTCTGTTTTTGGAGGTATTTTTATGAAATTAGTGTTTCAATCAAATCAGGTGGGACTTGTTGAGCAGGCGGTTGAGATTGTTCAAAGACTACAATCGCAAGGTTATCAAGCGGTTTTTGCAGGGGGATGTGTCCGGGATGCGTTGCGGCAGGCGCCTGTGAAGGATATTGACATCGCGACCTCTGCGACACCTGAAGAAGTCGCTGCACTTTTCCCTGCGCAGAGTATTGGTGTGGGGAAGAGTTTTGGGGTGATGTTGGTGGTGATCAACGGCATTTCATATGATGTGGCAACCTTCCGCACGGATGGGGGTTACCAAGATGGGCGCCATCCCGATAGCATCACCTACGACACGGCCGAACACGATGCCCAACGTCGCGACTTCACTGTCAACGCCCTCTTCTACAATCCCATCACCGAAGAAATCCTCGACTACGTCGGTGGTGTGGCCGATTTAAAGGCTGGTCTTCTGCGCACGGTTGGTAATCCCCTCACTCGCTTCCGTGAGGATCGGTTGCGAATGTTGCGGGCGATTCGCTTCGCCTCGGTATGCGGTTGGGCAATTGTCCCCGAGACATGGGAAGCCCTCAAAGCCGAAGCCCCCCAACTCACCTGCGTGAGCATGGAACGTATCCGAACGGAATTCATCCGCACCCTCTGTGAAGCAATCTCCCCTGCTCTGGCCTTAGAACGCCTCTACGACAGTGGTCTTTTAGCCATTTTCTTCCCTGAATTGATTCGCTTGAGGGGGTGCTTACAAGATCCCATTTGGCATCCCGAGGGAGATGTTTGGCAACACACCGTGAAGATGCTTGAACTCCTCCCTGCGAAGCGCGACCCCGAACTCGTCTGGGCTGTACTCTTACACGACATCGGCAAACCCGACACGTTGGTGGTCGACACCAAACCGGATGGTTCGCCCTGGTATCGCACGCCTGGTCATGCGAGCGTAGGGGCGAACCAAGTCGAGCCGATTTTGCGTCGCTTCAAGGAGAGCAACGCCACCCTTGAACGCGTAACCGTGGCGGTGCGCCAGCATATGCAATTTGTCGAATTGCCCAGAATGCGTGAATCCTCCATGCGGAAGATGTTGGGCCGCCCAACCATCCACTTGGAATTAGAACTCCACCGACTGGACTGCCTCTCCTCGCATTCGAAGTTGGACCTCTATGAAGAGGCGAAGACGCGTTTGGCCGCCTTCGCCAATGAACCCGTCTTACCTCCGCCGGCAATCACAGGCAAAGATCTCTTAGCGATGGGTTATCGTCCTGGCCCTGAGATGGGGCGCCTTTTAAAGCAAGCTTACACGCGACAATTGGAGGGCGCCGACCGAGAAACCCTACTCAACGAAGCGCGTGAAGCCCTCAACTGAGATGCGTCACCGCTCATCCCCACGCCTAAAACAAAACCACCACGAAGACCTCGTGGTGGTTTTGTTTCATTATTTTTAGCATGCGAGCTTACTTGCAACAAAACCAGAGCACGCCCGTCACACCTAATGCTAAGCAGTAGAAGCCAAAGCGCCAAAAGGCGTGACGATTCAGCAAGCGCACCATCCACGCCACACTGGCGTAGCCAACCAACGCTGCAACCACAAAGCCTGCGATTGCCAACCCAGGCGTCAAGCCCGCAAAAGCGCTCTCTCCGGGTTCCTTAAAGGCCTTCAAAAGGTGAAGCAGATTTCCCCCAACAATCACAGGGACCACCATGAGGAAGGAAAAGGCGGCCGCATCTGCGGATTTAATCCCAAAGAAACGCGCCGTCGCAATGGTGCATCCACTACGCGAAACACCCGGCAACATCGCCAATGCCTGTGCCACACCCATGACCAATCCACGTAAAGGCGTCACTTCGCGATTGTCATCACGCC
>JAGCML010000189.1 GCA_017646485.1 Kiritimatiellia bacterium | reverse complement strand
GTGGTTAAGCGTCTGCGAAATTTCAAACACAGCCAGCGTAGTGTTAATGCGAGTTTAAGGCGAAGTTACTTTTGGTTGACCCAGATGAGGCGGGAGGTGTCGTAGCCGCGACGTTTGGCTTCGTTGAGGAGCGTTTCGCGCAGGGCATCTGATAGATTGGGTTCACGTGCGAGAAGCCAAAGATAATCCGCATCATCACCACCAACAAGTGCGTGATGATAGTCTTTGTCCAACCATAGAATGCGGTAATCGCCGTAGAATGGACGGAAGAAAGAGACGCGGAGAAGCCCAGGCGTTGCGGTCGTTTTGGCAATGGCGGTTGCCATTTTCTCCTTACCGTTTTTCAGGCCTGTATTGGTGACATTAATGTGGCCATCTTCACGCATTTCGTAATATGCCTTGGCATGTGTCATATCGCGTTCAAACCAATGGTCGAAACGTGCGATTTCATACCATGTGCCGAGATAGCGAGAAAGTTGCACATCATTTACTGGCGTTAAGTCTACCGTTGGATTTGTTGCACACCCCATGAACAAGCCGCCAAAGAGAGATGCAACTAAAACGAATGTCTTCATCTCCGTCTCCTTTCAGTTTCGGTTCACCTCCGAACGCTTCAAATTTTAGCACACGCTCCAAAAGCCAAACAATTACGACCATTGTCGTCTTGATGTCATTGCGTATAAAAGAAAGCACGGCTTCGCTGTGGATTTCCCAGCGCGACGTAGCGGCGAAGAGGGTGGGACACATGAGACACATAGGACACATGGGACGGTCGCCGATGGGAGACAAAGGGACATAAGAGACAACGGGACACGCTGGCAGTCCTTAACTGGGGAATATGCGCTCGAGCACGAAGTGCTGAGAAACTTGGAACTCCAGTGAGCGTAGCGAACGAAACTCTGAACTGTGGCGTAGCCACACTCACATGTAGTCCTTCACATGCAGTCCTGCGCGTAGCGCCCTTTTTGAGTATTTTGCGTATTTCCCAGCACGTTGTGCTCGGGCGCATATCTTCTGGTTTCTAAAATCTACATGCAGTCCTTCACATGCTTCGCAGATGCGTTGGCTTTTCGTGGGCGAAGCCCTAGTGTTACGAAAAGCTCGACGCATCCTAGCGCTTCTAGTGTTAAAGTCACATGCAGTCCTTCACATGCAGTCCTGCGGCGTAGCCGCCTCCTCCTGCGCATAGCCGCTCACAACAGACTCAAGAGGGGGCTTTTCGCAGAAAAGATTTTTGAGGAGGGGTGACATATGCTATACTGGCGGATAGATTGGATGATTCACATTCACTTTGACCGAGTCATGATTAAATTGGAGCGTGAAGATGGCAAAAGGCGTAACAGATGCGTTTAACGGTTGGAATGCTGTTAAGAGTGCAGAGTTGTATGGTGTGGACGCATGGGGGAGTGGTTACTTCGGCGTTTCTGCGGATGGCTTTGTGACGGTTTGTTTGAAGCATGGCGAGAAGAATACGGCCGTAAAGCTTCAAGAAATTGTGCGCGAATTGCACGATCGTGGCATGAGTTTGCCAGTATTGCTCCGCTTCAGTGATATTTTAGCTTCTCGCATTCAACGCATTAATGAAGCCTTTGCAAAGGCGATTAAGGATTATTCCTACCAGGGTTTCTACCGAGGGGTTTATCCAATCTAGGTGAACCAACAGCAACAAGCCGTTCAGGATGTGGTGACCTATGGTCGCGCCTATCATCATGGTTTAGAGGCGGGGTCGAAAGCAGAATTGATTGCTGCGTTGGCTTATCTTCATGATCCAGAGGCCTACATTGTCTGTAATGGTTATAAGGACGAAGAATTTATTTCTTTGGCACTCTCGTCTCTAAAGATGGGACTTCAGACGATGTTGGTCTTGGAGAGTCTGGAGGAGTTAGAGATTGTTTTGAAGGTGGCGCGTCAATTGGATGTGCGTCCACGCATTGGTGTGCGTGTGAAGTTGAGCAGTAAGGTCGGGGGCAAATGGAGTGAGAGCGGTGGAGATCGCTCGGTCTTTGGTTTGACATCTGGACAATTGATTCAATTGGTAGATCGCTTACGTGAAGAAAATGCACTGGACTGCCTGGAGATGTTGCACTATCATCTCGGCTCTCAGGTGCCGAATATTCGTGAGATTCGTGACACGATTAAAGAGGCTTCTCGCTTCTATGTGGGGTTAGTGAAGGAAGGTGCTCCGATGGGCATCTTTGATATTGGTGGTGGCTTGGCGATTGACTATGATGGGAGTCACACCAACTTCGAGAGTAGCGCCAACTACGATATCTCCGAATACTGTGCAGACGTGGTAGAAGGCATCATGAATGCCTGTGACCATGCGGGCGTGAAGCATCCCACGATTATTAGCGAATCGGGGCGTGCGCTGATTGGTTACTATTCGGTTTTGCTCATTGACGTCTTGGCCACTGCGGCCTTTGAGGTGTCTGATACGGGTCATGACCCTGTTTTAGATGATAAAAATCTCCCCGAGTGCATTGCCAACCTCTTAGATGTGTCGAAGCAACTTCGCACAAAGAATCTTCCTGAATACTTCAATGATGCCTTGTACTATCGCGAAGAAGTACATAAGGCCTTCAAGCAGGGCTTGATTACGTTGCGCCAACACGCTGCCGCTGACCGCGTCTTTTGGTCAATTCTGACGCGTATTCGTGCCGAGGTGCCGAAGTTGAAGTATGTGCCAGAAGATTTGCGTGGTTTGGATGATGCGATGGCGGATATCTACTATTGCAACTTCTCTGTCTTCCAGTCACTCCCGGATGCTTGGGCGATTGACCAACTCTTCCCCATCATGCCGATTCATCGTTTGTGCGAACGCCCCACGCGTTCGGCGCATCTCTCCGATATCACTTGTGACTGCGATGGCAAGATTGACAAGTTTATCGATTTGCATGATGTGAAGCAGGCATTGCCATTGCATGTCTTTAAGCCAGAAGAACCCTACATTCTCGGCGCCTTCTTGGTGGGTGCCTATCAAGAAACACTCGGCGACTTGCACAACCTCTTTGGCGACACGAATGTCGTTTCCATTAAGTTGGATGATGATGGCGAACTCGAATTTACTGAAGAAGTTGAAGGTGACACCGTGGGCGAAGTGCTCTCTTATGTGGAATATGACACAGCCGACTTGGTGGCACGGTTCCGCCG
>JAGCML010000188.1 GCA_017646485.1 Kiritimatiellia bacterium | reverse complement strand
CAGTATCCTCTCACGCTTACTTCTGCATGTAGCCCCAGTCCAAGAGGGCACGGCAGAATTTATCACGATCTTTCGCAGTCTTGAAGCCCGTCACGCAGCCGATTAAACGACGATTACCGCGCTTACACGTGAAGGTGACGCAGTAACCGCTGGCATTGGTAAATCCAGTCTTCAAACCATCCACGCCGGGGACCTTGTGATAGACGAGATTATTGTGATTACGCAATTCAGTCTTACCATTACGGAAGGTGTCCATTCGCGTGGCAGCAAGTTTCATCACTTCCGGATAGTCCAACAAACGTTCAGCGAGAACAGCCATGTCGTAAGCGGAAGAGAGGTTATTGCGTTTCGATTTATCACCCAAACCGTGAGCATCATAGAAGGAGGATTGATTCATGCCCAATTCACGTGCACGCATGTTCATGCGATCCACGAATTGATTCACATCACCATTGCCCAAGTATTCACTGACCAAGTAGGCAGCGTCATTGGCAGATTTAATCGCAATGGCCTTCATCAGTTCATTTAAGGGGAAGGATTCGCGTGGGTCCAACCAGACCTGCGATCCGCCGATGGAGTATGCCGTCTTCGTCACGGGAATAATGGTTTCACGGGTAATTTGTCCCTGTGCGATGGCCTCTTCCACGATGAGCATCGTCATCATCTTCGTCATTGAAGCGATAGGAACCGCGCGATTGGCATTCTTTGCCCAGAGGACCTTACGCATATCCAAGTCCACCAAAATGCCGGTATTACAAGCAGACTCCTTCTCCAAGCCAATTTTAGAGACGGCACCATTAAAGTCATAGGGCGTCTTCACGATAGGCTGAGCCGGCTGTGGAAGCGTCGCAACTTCCGCAGGTTGTGGCGTGGATTGCGTAGTAGCCTGCTCGGCTGGAGCTGTTTGTGCGGGTACGGGTGCAACAGGAGAACCGGCAGGGTGCGGTTGGGCGACCTGTGCTGGCTGATCAGGTTCGGCGACAGGTGCTTTGTCATCGCTGCTGGAGAAGGTCAACCACGCAACGATGAGGACCAACCACCCGATGAGCGGCAAGCCCCAAACAATCAAATTCCGCATAAAGAGAGGCGATGCGGAGGTGCCATGAGGAAGTGAGTATTTTGACATACATTCTCCTTATACGTTAAAGAGGAAGTGAACGACGTCACCATCACGCATGACGTATTCTTTACCTTCAACTCTAAGTAAGCCCTTTTCACGAGCGTGTGCTTCACCACCCAATGCCACAAAGTCATCATATGCCACGACTTCTGCGCGGATGAAGCCACGTTCAAAATCTGTATGAATCACACCAGCAGCCTTCGGTGCGGTCCATCCTTGACGAATCGTCCAAGCGCGTGCTTCGATTTGCCCAACAGTGAAATAACTCTGAAGCCCCAAAGTGTGATAAGCCTTCTGGATGGTGACATCCAAGCCAGACTGTTCTAAGCCGTAAGAAGACAAGAAGTCTTGCTGTTCTGCTTCGGAAAGACCCACCAAATCAGCTTCCATGGCAGCGCAAATCACAACGGTGTCGCACTGACGTTCAACAGCGTAGGCCTTCAATGCCTTCACGTGATCGTTGTCTTCTGCGCCCAAATCGGACTCACCGACATTTGCCACGTAAATCACAGGCTTATCGGTCAAGAAGTGCAACTCCTTACGGCAAGGCGCAATCGCATCAGGATCAGCGCAGGTAAAGGTGCGCACAGGCAAGCCTGCGTCTAAGTGTTCCTGCAATTGACGCATTGCATCCACTTCCTTGGCCAACGCCTTATCGGCACGTGCCTGACGCGAAATACGGTCCAAACGCTTTTCCAAGCTCTGCAAGTCGGCCAAAACGAGTTCGGTTTCGATAATTTCGATGTCGCGAATCGGATCAACAGAACCTTCCACATGCACGACATCGTCATTATCAAAGCAACGCACCACTTCGAGGATCGCATCGCATTCGCGGATGTTGCCTAAGAACTGATTGCCCAAGCCTTCACCCTTTGAAGCACCACGCACCAAACCTGCGATATCCGTAAAGTCCACAGTGGCATGGATAATACGAGCACTCTTGCCAATTTCAGCCAATTTTTCCAAACGCAAATCAGCCACAGGCACCGTGGCCTTATTCGGCTCAATCGTACAGAAGGGATAATTTGCCGCTTCTGCATTCTGCGCACGGGTCAATGCATTGAACAACGTTGACTTACCCACATTGGGCAATCCGACAATACCAACAGCCAGGCTCATCGCCATCCTCCATAGTATTCTGCTTCAGCACGCACGTAATCCAATTCGTGCTGACCAGCATTCCAAATCATATAAGCGATCAAAAGGCGAATTATACCGCCACTTCCAAAAACAATATCCCACAGATAGTCAATCCACTGAGGAAAGAACGCTGGACAAGGAATTTGCACATTAAAGAAAAAGTCCAATCCAGCTAAGACAACCCATAACCCTGCAAAACCGCGCCCTACCTGTACCGCAATCTCCGTGGCCGTCACCTTTGACTTACCAAAAATCTGCAAGGCCGAGCGCAACATTCGCCCGCCATCCATCGGGAAGGCTGGCAAGAGGTTAAAGCAGGCAAGCCCCATATTGAGCATCGCCACAAGTTGCCACCAGAAATTCTCTCTGAAGATACGCACAAACTCGCCCCTTGCGTTCCAACCTTCATGCGTTTCTCCAAAAAGGATTGCACATCCTGCTGCAATCACCGCTAAAAGAATTGAACACAACGGACCCGCAAAAGCCATCAAACACTCGTGCCAAGGCTTTGGTGGCATTCGTGTAATCGAGGCGCATCCACCTAATAATTGTAAGGTAATATCACGCACCCTACCCCCAAACAACATCGCCACTACACTGTGTGCTAACTCGTGTAATAAGATTGAAACCAATAAAACGATGGCGATATAGCCCCCAAGCAGAATCGACATCACGGGCATTTCAGCATTGAAAAACGAAAAAATCAAATAGGCCGCCAACAACAAAACCGAAAGATTCAGTTTTATCGGGATGCCAAAAATACAACACAATGTCCAATGGTTTCTCAACTGCATAGGGCGCGTATTGTACCAAAAAGTAACCGCTTATGAACAAATCCTTTATGGTTCATTAGATATGCGTTCTGGTAACACTTGGAGGCGTCGCAAGTAAGCCATAACGCCATTTTGCGTATTGGATAGGGTTTGATGCGGGGTTAAAGCTCTTATTTCTGGGAGTGCATTCGCCATCGCTACAGCGTGAACGCCTCCCTGCATCATCCCCATATCATTAAAATAATCTCCAAAAACCATCACCGCTGCGGGGGGCACATTAAAACGTTTCAATAGTGCATGAAGCGCATGCGACTTATCGACTTTAGACGCTTGCACGTCCACCCAATTGGGGCCCGAGAGAATCACCCGAAGATGTTCGTTTTGAAAGGGTGCCAATGCAGGATAGAGTGTGTCTGCCGCATGCGGATGATAAATCGCGACTTTACACACCTCTAATGCGCTCACCTCTTGAAGATGATGCCAAGTGGAGATTTGCTCGAAATAGAGAGACACCTCACTGAGATTTTCGGGATATTGATCATGCACCCACGCACAGGTCGCACCACACAAGACTGGCGTTGCACCAGGAATGTCTAATGCCGCCTTCAAAACCGCTATAAAATTTGAAACCGCCGTTAAGTCGCAGAAAAATGGAGCCGCTTCGCCTGCGCACTGCGCTAAAGCGCCATTTTCAGCAATAATGTCCACGGGCACATTCAATGCGTCAAAGCGTTGCTTCAAATTCGCCAGTTGTCTTCCACTGGCAATCACCCAACGGATACCTGCCTGACGCAAAGTGTTCACCGCTGCGACAAATTCAGAAGGCAAACAATGCTGCGCATCCAGCAAGGTGCCATCCATGTCCGTAACAATCAGTTGAAACGATTGATTCACATCTACACCATTAAAGCGTTGCTAATGGCACGGTTTGGCCGCCAGAGACACGTGAGAGTTCTGCAGCAAAGGCCATCGCATGCGCCTGAATACTTGTATGAAAACGCTCCACATACGCCTCAGGCGAGAGTGTTCGCATGGTATCCACCCAATCACGCATCAAGCCGTCATTCCCCAAAACATAGGAACTTTCACGTGTCGCATGCCCACCTTCTAATGCGGCATCCCACTCAAAGGTCTTGCGATCCGAGAAGCGACGCACAATAATTTTACGCGCATCGCCAAGGATTTCCCCCTTCGTCAGGAAAATGCGCGTCTCGCGATCACGTCCCCAAGTATGACTCTCCATACAGTGTTGCACCGTGACGCCGTTTTCAAAGAGTAAATTCACGGTTTGATGATCGACCGCATCACTCCCGCAAGCATAGACGCATCGCCCCTGATCGCCGCGCAAAGCCTGTTCAATGCCTTCTGGCGTCGTATCGGGAAGCGCATAGTGAAGTTCTGCACTTTCGCGCAATAAACGAATTGCCGAATAGGGACAAGCGCGCTCAATTGAAGCCGGACAATCCAAACAACGCTTTGCCGCGCCCTCAGGTGCTTGTTCGGGACGGAATTGATACAATCCCCCAAAGCTCTGCACTGAGAGGCAACGCTTTCGTGTCCACCACGCAAAGAGGTCAAAATCGTGACTGCACTTCTGCAGAATCATCGGGGTTGCAAGTTCGGTATTGCCAAAAGGACCGCGACAAAAGGCATGCGCCGCCTTTCGATATCCCACGGGCTCCAAGTGACGAATACTGACTAATTCACCCAAGGTGCCACCATGAATCAAGGAGGCAATCTTGCGATAATAGGGTGTAAAGCGCAAAATGTGTCCCACTTGAACGCAGCGTTTCGCCTCGCGAACAGCAGCATCTAACGCCACACACTCATCCCATGTCGCCCCCACAGGCTTTTCCAACAGCAAATGCAACCCATGTCCCAGAGCTTCAAGTGCAACGGTCGTATGCAAACGATCGGGCAAGGCGATAATTGCCGCCTCTGGTGAACCAATCTCCAAGGCTTCTCGCCAATTCGTTACGGCGCACTGTTCTGGCAAATTGAGTTTCTTAGCCCAAGTGGTTCGGACGGCATCATCCAGTTCTGCGATTGCCACCACTTGAATATCGGCTGGATGTTCAAGGGCCCATTGTGCATAGACACGACCTCGATACCCCATTCCTAAAATGACCACTCGGAAGGCCTCTTTATGCCGAATGGAGTATTCACACCCACAGTAAATCTGACGATAAAGTCCTAATGACGCAGCAATTTGATTGGATTTTTGGAAGCCATTCTGCTTCTTAAAGTCATATGAAATGAACTTATCGCCGCCGATTTCCTGGCCAATCGCATGCAGGAGTTGGCTTCGCTTATGCGGAGAAACAGAAAGACTCGTCGTAAATGCCACGCAATTCAATCGCGTTAAAGCATCAAAGGCGCGTTGCAACGAAAAACGAAAACAGCGTGCACACCGTGCGCCCCCTTCTGGACAGGTTTCATACCCCTCTGCCACCGCCACCTGCCACATTGCATGATCGGGCAAATCTTCCTCAAACGGAATCCCTTCTGCTCGCGCTAAGGCGACCGCAGCCGTTCGGCGACGCAAATATTCTCGATGCGGGGCGATATTAAAATTAGAGAAAAAGAGAACCGGCTCCCACCCATCAGCCTTTAACACACGAATACAATGCGACGCACAAACGCCACAACAGGTGTGTAATAAAATCCGCCCTTTTCCTTGCATAACTACGTTAGTTTACCAAAGTAACCCTTCAATGCCAATGCCTCAAACCCCGCTCACTTGAGTTGCTCACTCAAATCGGAAAACTGTTATCCGAATGCGAAATGATTTGAGGCAAAGGTCCAGGCAAACGCTTAAAGCGCTTGCGCTGCTTGCGGATAACGTTGATCCAATTCGTCCATCTGCTCTTTAAAGGTCTCCGTCTGAGCATTGAGACGTTTCCAAACGGCAGTTTTCTTAACCGCCTCTTCATCAAAGGGATGTTTCTCAAGCCAAGCCGCTGCAGTCGCTTCCAAACGCTTAATTTCTTCTTGAAGGCCAACCGTATTGTAACGCAACTCCTTACGAAGATCTTGATACTTCAAACGCTGCGCATCGGTCTTTGCCTTCTTCTGTTCTGCGGCATACTTGCGTTCCAGCGCAGGCACATTGGCGAGTTCTTTTTTCAACTTTTCGAGTTGCTTCGCAGGTGACTTTTCAAGATACTGCTTACGTTTACGTTCCATCACGCTATCACGCGTGGCACACGCAGAATAGTACGCACGGCAGAGTTTCTGATCCGCTTGAAACTGAGCATATTGCGAAGATTCTTCAATCGGCAATGCGCCAGGGAAATAACGTCCATCTGCAGCACTGATAATGCCATTCATCGGATCTCCCTTACGCTTAAATTCAATGTAGTACGCTGGCGCTTTATTCATCTTTACTTCGCGCAACACCTTGAAGAGATCGCCACCATAGAGCTCATCCGCCACCTTTCCGGTCTTATCGTAAAGCGTTGTGGACGGCACCGTTACCACCCCCCACCCAATCGGAATGAGTTCTGCAGCAAAGAGGCTCACAGGAAGAAGAAACAACAACAGCAAAAGACGCTTCATTTGAAAGACTCCAATTAATTCTTATAGAAGATGTAAGTACCCGCCGGCACGCGCTTCATATCAATTGCACTCGCAGCTTGCAGGGGTTTTCCAGGGAAAAGATAGTAGGTATCTGGCGCATCCCAACGCGTTGGGCAGAGTTTGGACGGCAGATTTTTACTTGTTACCGGTCCGCACATGGCGTAACCCGTGAGAATCTTAGTACCAGGGGGCAATGCTTGCAAGTGCTTCGCGGTCAATTGCGAACCCTGAAGACGGCCACCGGTTGGGCGAATGTACCACGTATCAACGGCAGTTAATGCATCACCAATTAATGCTCTGGGATGCGTACCCGCTGTTAAAGTTTGCACAGGCGAAGCATTTTCGTCCCCTAAGATGACCTTAGTACCCGCAACCAGGGATTCCCAGTCGGCCAATTGATCACCAGCGACCTTGCGTCCATCTGGAAAGACATAAATCGTCGTGGCGGCATTATAGGCTTCACGCGCAACGTCCCATGCCGTCTGCCCCTTCTTTATGAAGACCTCTTTCACGGTGGGGGCTTTCGGAACAATCGCCTTTACCTTTGAGACCGCCTTAGCAACAGTAGCCACTTGTTTCGCCTGTTTCGGACTTATTGCCACCTTTTCCTTCGCATGGATTGACGGCTTTTTAGAGGGTTGTGCACCTGGAAGACGGTAGGGCAAAAGACTATCTGCATTCTTTGCGTACAGAATCTTGGCCAAAAAGTCATCCCCCACCGTCAGACGACGTGCTTTCACATCTGGGTCAACCAGCCAACGTTCCTTCAAGCCGAGCAATTTTCGCACCGAAGGCGTGGCATAACCCATTCCGCAACGTTTGCGACCTCGATGACTCCGACGATGCCAACGGTTCGGCGTGCCATAAGCCACCTGTGCATGCGGCATCACATTCGCATCTTTCACCGCATACAACTTCTGCAGGAGCAACACCAATTCCTTCAGCGCTGCATACTGCGCAGAGGTCAACGCACGATCATGGTAGCCCACGACCTCGATGCCAATGGACACATCGTCAATGTTGCGACGGCCCGACCACATGCTCGTTCCGCAATGATACGCCACCTTTCGGCGGTCCACAATGCGATAAACTTTACCATCTCGATCGACACAGTAATGCGCTTCACCATTCCGACTCAACTTCCGCAAAGAGGATTTCGCCTCTGCTTCTGTCGTATGGAGAATGATAAACTGCGTCTTTGCGCGAACGGCTCGTTCGGAATTGCGCGGTGAAAGATAGGCATTACTCAAGTTGAGTGCGTGGCAAATGCCACACACCCCAAGCAAAAGTAATACGAGAAGAAAGCGCACCTTAGAGCATTCCCTGCAGTTTTTCGTCTGCAGCATTGACCTTATCGGCCATTTCACGCTTGAACGCGTGCAACTTTTCACGCAATGTAGCATCAGACAAAGCTAAGATCTGAGCAGCCAAAACGCCTGCATTCGTTGCACCGGCATTGCCAAGTGCGAGCGTTGCTACCGGAATACCGCCAGGCATCTGAACGGTGGCGAGCAAAGCGTCCAAGCCATCCATTGCGCCACCCTTCATCGGCACGCCCAAAACAGGCAACGTCGTGTGACCAGCAATGACGCCAGCCAAGTGCGCCGCCATACCCGCTGCGCAAATCAACACCTTCAGGCCACGCGCTTCAGCTT
>JAGCML010000187.1 GCA_017646485.1 Kiritimatiellia bacterium | reverse complement strand
GTGCCGTATAGTGGCCGCGCAGGTGAACATTTAGTTCCCTTGGCAAAAGGCGTTTATCATGGTTGGGCAGAGGTTGTTGGAAAGGATCAACAGCCTGTGTGTTATCGTGCACTGATTAATTTTGGGACTGCGCCCAGCGTGAAAGGGTTGGAAGAACCTATTTTTGAGGTGCATTTGTTAGAGACCAACGGTGATTTTTATGATTGCGAGGTCTCTCTTTCAATTGACCAACCGCTTGTTCGTGCCGAGCGCAAATTTGATTCATTATCGGCTTTACATGAACAGATTTTGGACGATTTAGCACTTTGTCGAGAAAGGGGGCGCGCATGAAGCGTTCTTTTTTACGAAATCTTTCCCTTTTTATTCGTGGAATGTATGCAGGCATTCCGATTGGATTAGGATATTTTGCGGTTTCATTTGCCTTTGGTATTCAAGCACGCGCTGCGGGCATTTCAGCCTTTAAAGCCTTTTGTCTTTCGGGGACGAATCTAACCAGTGCAGGATAATTTGCCGGTCTTGCCGTTATTGAGAGCGCTGGAGCGCTGGCAACCCTCGCCTTAACGCAGTTGATCATTAATCTTCGCTATTGCTTGATGTCCTGCGCACTCTCTCAAAAACTCTCGCCTGATACACCCTTTTTCCATCGTTTCTTTATGGCATGCGGTGTAACCGATGAGATTTTTGCAGTAAGCGTAAGTGTTAAAGGGTGGCTTTCACCCTATTATCATTATGGACAAACGGCAGTGGCCTGGCCTGGGTGGGCTTTTGGTACGTTGTGTGGCGCATTGGCAGGGGATGTCTTGCCGCCGTCGATTACGGCTGCTTTAGGTATGGCACTGTATGGCATGTTTGTAGCAATTGTGGTTCCGGCTGCGACACAAGATGTTAAGATTCGTTGGGTGTCCATTAGTGCGATATTGCTTAGCCTCGTCTTTACCTATTGTCCGGGGCTTTGTACGATCTCGAGCGGGACGCGTATTATTCTGGTCACGCTGATTGTTTCAGGCGTTGCTGCGTGGTTGTGTCCGATGAAAGAGGAGGTGAACCATGCCTAATGCGTCCTCAATTTGGTTAAGCATTGCTGTGATGGCAGGTGTAACTTATGCCATTCGCGTACTTCCTTTAATTCTCTTGCGTCGAGAAATTCGCCATCCGGTTATTCGCGCTTTTTTACATTATGTACCTTATGCCACGCTTTCTGCGATGACAATTCCTGCTGCCATCACGGGTGCGCCCACACTTTTGGCGGGAAGTTTCGGTGTTTTTGCAGCGGTGCTCTTGGCACGTTGTGGCATTTCAATGGTCTTAGTTGCGGCCATTTCTTCCTTTGTCACATGGTTGGTGACAGTTCTTGTTTAAGTGAATTTGTTTTAAGGGTTAAAGCGTATTTAACGAAATATGCTATACTATTATTGTATTGATTTTAAGGAGTATTTATGGTCCTTCACTTTACCAAAATGCATGGTGCGGCAAATGATTTTATCATGCTTGACGATCGCAATAAGACCGTACCGTGGCAAGATTATGTCTTAATGAGTTTGCTTGCTGCACGGCGAACAGGTGTGGGTTCTGAAGGGATTATTTTGATTCAGAAGTCCAAGCGTGCAGATTTCAGAATGCGCTTTTTGAATCCTGATGGCACCGAAGTGGACATGTGCGGAAATGGTGCACGTTGTGCGGCATGGTTTGCACATAAGATTGGTGCGGCGCCTCGTTCGATGACGATGGAAACGTCTTGTGGCCTTTTGGATGCAGAAATTTTGGACGATTGCACGGTTAAAGTGTGGATGCCTGAGCCGACGGCACGTTCGTATGGCATTAAAATTTCTGTTGATGGCCAAATGATTGAAGGCGATTACATTAATACTGGCGTTCCACACTTTGTGGTACATACAGAGTCCCCTGAAGCTGTCGACATCGAAACGTTAGGTCGTGCGATTCGTCTTCATCCAGCCTTTGCGCCGGAAGGAGTGAATGTGGACTTTGTCGCATTGCGTGACTCGAATCGCTTGAGCATGCGTACCTATGAACGTGGTGTTGAAGCTGAGTCTGGCGCATGTGGTACAGGTGCAGTAGCGGCTGCAATTACCGCAGTGGAAGCCCATGCTGGCACATTGCCCATCACTGTTCGCACGGGTGGTGGCTTCATGCTTTACATTGATGCTGACTGGCGAAACAATCATTGCACGGGGCTCACCTTGACTGGGCCTGTGTGTGAAGTCTATCAGGGCTCGATTGATTTATCCCTGTTGGGAAATGACATGGCAGGGATTGAATGAATCTCCTCCTCATTGATGCAAAGGAAATCACATCAGGCGTTTGCACGCTGACTGATGTACGGGCAGAGCATCTCAAGAAATTCTTACATGCTACACCTGGAAGCACCTTTCGCCTCGGGATTGTTGATGGACAGCAGGGCATCGGCACGGTATTAACAGTCACCGAGGAATCGGTCTCTTTCTCCGTTTCATGCGATGAGCCCTCGATTGCGCCGTGGTATGATTTGATTTTAGCGTTGCCACGTCCGCGTTCTTTGCGTCGTATTCTCTTTCAAAGTGCCGCAATGGGAGTGCGAAAGATCTTCATTGTGGGGGCGAAGAAGGTTGAAAAGAGTTACTTTTCAATGCATTTACTTCGTGAAGAAGAGTATCGCCCTGTGCTTTTAGAAGGAATGATGCAAGGTAAAAGCACGCAAATGCCCATCATCGAGATTGTGCCTCGTCTGCGTGATTTATGGGCGCTCTTGCCCGAAGAGGACACCTTACGTTTTATCGCAAATCCTGCAAAAGAAAATAAAACTTTTACGCAAACCAACGGTTTCCCTTTAATTGCGATTGGTCCTGATGGCGGATGGACGGAAGAGGAAAATCAGGCCTTTGCAAATGCAGGCTTTTTACCCTTTACCTTAGGTCCACGTCCATTACGAACGGATACTGCGGCAATCGCATTGCCTGCCGTAATCCAGGACCGGTTGTCCTTTAGGGGATGAGAACAGAGCAGATTTAAAGGATGCCATGGAAAATCTCTTAATTGCATTTGTTTTGACATTAATTGCTGGTCTTTCCACAGGTATTGGTGCAGTATTGGCGTTCTTTACCAAACGAACCAATTTTAGATTGCTCTCTGTTTGTACGGGTTTGTCAGCTGGCGTGATGCTCTATGTTTCCTTTATGGAACTTCTCCCCAGCGGCATTCATGAATTAATTGAAGGTGGAGCAGGGGAGCGTCCCGCCTCTCTCTGGGCCTTATTAGCATTTTTCGGCGGCATTTTACTCATTTTCTTAATTGACCGTTTGGTGCCAGAGGCTGAGAACCCCCACGAAACCCATGCGCAAGCTGAATATGCAGAATTGCGCGACGCAAACGTTGAAACGCCTCCTGAAGCGCAGCATCACGTCGACGAAACGCAACGTCATCAGAAAAATAAACTCTTCCGAATGGGGGTTTTTACAGCCCTTGCCATTATTATTCACAACTTCCCTGAAGGTTTAGCCACCTTCTTAACTGCCTTTGAAAAGCCTCACTTAGGCCTTGCCATTGCCCTCGCCGTGGCATTACACAATATTCCAGAAGGTATTTCAGTTTCGGTCCCCATTTACTATGCCACCGGCAGCCGTATGAAAGCCTTCATGTGGTCTTGTCTTTCGGGACTTGCCGAACCGATTGGCGCCTTTGTCCTTTGGGCCGTTTTAGCCCTCATTTATCAAAATCCAGTCTTTACCCCTCCGCTTTTCTTGCTCGGTTTAACCTCTTCTGCGGTCGCGGGCATTATGGTGTTTATCAGCTTAGACGAATTGTTACCAACGTCTCGTGCCTATGGCAAAGGACATGACTCCCTCTATGGTCTTGTCGCAGGCATGGCAATTATGGCTTTGAGTCTTGTTTTTCTCACCGTGTAATTGAAAAATAGGGGTGGTTTTGAATTCGCTTTTTGTCATGATGCGTTCGTTCCGCATAGCACTCTTTGTCATTGTTGGTATTGGGTTAAGCGGAATCCTCTTTGCGACACCAGATGAACCCGGGCGATTTCGTTTTCGCCTGGGACCGTTTTTTGAGTGGAATTCTAAAGAAGGTGAACTGACGCGTTTTGCGATTCGCCCCTTCTTTGCGTGGGAGGAGTCTGACTTTGATCCGCGTGATAAGGACATGGATATTTTGTGGCCCCTCTCTCATTTTGGCGAACGTGGCCATGAATTTCATTGGCGTGTGTTGATGACCTTTTGGCAAGAGGCCGACGTAACAGAACAACGTAGTCGTGATTATTCCTTAACGATTCCTCCCTTTTGGGTTAATGGTCGAGATGAAGAGGAAGACTATTGGGGGCTCTTTCCCATTTACGGCAGAATGCCTAAGGCTTTTCTCGTAGAGGATATTCGCTGGGCCATGTTTCCCTTCTGGTTGCGCTATCGTACGGGGGGCAGCAGAGGCGTGGGGCGTGACTACTTCATGTGGCCGTTTTTCTCTTTGAAGTACGATGCGGATAAGACAAGATGGGCACTTTGGCCGCTCTATGGTACAAAGAAAGAGGCCGACTTTGAGGCGCGTTATGCACTTTGGCCGATTTGGAATGAGCGTACCTTTACTGCGCCGAATCATCAAGGCTCGGGTTTAATGGTTTTCCCATTGTTTGAACGTGTGAATACTAACACCGAACAAACCTATGGACTCTTACCGCCCTTTTTCCGATATACGTACACCACGTCTGACGCGCGATTATTGCGTTGCCCATGGCCTTTGTTTGAACGCTACACCGACCCGAAGGAAAGCACTTGGAAGTTTTGGCGTTTCTGGGGGATGACCCATCGTGGCACGCGTGATGGGTGGTGGTTCCTTTATCCAATTATGTTGAAAAAAGAACAACAAACCGTCAATCTCTACACGAAAACTTTCCGCTTTTGGCCCTTTTACACAAATGAAGTCTCTTATGGCTATGATATTGAGGGAAATGCGCATTTGCAGACGCATTATTTCCGCATTTGGCCCTTTTATTCCAGTTCTTATAACGAACGTGAAGGGTTAAAACGAAAGGGTTTGGTGCTTTTCCCCATCCGTGATGTCCCAGCGATTGAACGCAATTGGGCGCCTTTCTGGACTTTTTACACCGCACGTCAAGAGCCTGGCTCTGATGAGATTTTGCATGAATTGTTCTGGGGGCTGATTTGGTGGAGGACAAAGGCTGATCCTACTACACAGACACCTCCCGAGGAGAAGAAATAGTATGACTTTCATTCGTGAGCAAGAAGGAGGGCTTGTTGCAAACTTTTTTGCAACGCTTGGCCGGTTCACCTTTTTGACGTTTCAAGCGTTATTGGGTGGTCCTGGCATCCTCTTCCGTAAAGATTCTCGCCAAACCTTTTTGCAGCAACTGTATATCGTTGGGATTGGTACATTGCCTGTCGCAACCGTTGTGGCCATGTTTACGGGCATGATTTTAACACTGCAATTAGGAATTGCGTTTAAGCAATTTTCACAAGAGTTAATGGTCGCCTATACGCTCTCTTTTGCGATGTTGCGTGAAATGGGCCCCTTTATGACGGGAATCATTCTGGCTTCATGCGTGGGGTCTGCGATGGCGGCCCAATTGGGAACCATGAAGATTAATGAAGAAGTCGCTGCGCTTGAAATGATGAGCATCGATCCGGTGCGTTTCTTGGTGGCACCTCGCATGTGGGCACTTATCGTAATGGCCCCGCTCTTATCCTTTTACACTTGCATAATTGCCTTTTTAGGCGGTGCAGCCATCGGTTACACACAATTAAACGTCCCCTTCTTGCAGTTTATCTTTGAGATTATTGCGGTGGCAGAGGTGAAAGATCTCTATGTCGGCCTTTTCAAAACGGCGGTGTTTGGCATTCTGATTTGCTCCATAGCCTGTTCGATTGGATTTGCAACAGTGCAGGGCGCCGCTGGAGTAGGGGCCTCAACGCGTCGGGCTGTGATCTATTCCTTCCTTGCAATCCTCGCAGGCGGCTACTTTATTACGAGGTTCTTCTATGTCATCTGAGCAACCCCATATCGAACAAGACGCCTTGTCGTTTGAGCAGGTGGTCAAAACATTTGGGACACGTTCTGTCTTAAATCAACAGACCTTTTCTGTCAAAGAGGGTGAGCTGTTTGTCATTATTGGCCCCTCTGGAACAGGGAAAAGTGTCACCCTTAAACTCATCGCAGGCCTTTTAAAGCCGACCCATGGCACCATTAAAGTCTTGGGGCAAGACCTTTCACAGGTCAGTGTCTCCCAACTTTCCGCGCTTCGTCGTCGTATTGGTTTCCTCTTTCAAGGGGGCGCACTCTTAGGGTGGAAGACGCTCGCCGAGAATATTGCATTACCCTTAATTGAGCATGGGGGTGTTTCTGCAGATGAAATCAAGACGCGCGTGGCGAATGCTTTGGCTGAAGTTGGGCTTGATCATGCAGGTTCGCTCTATCCATCAGAAGTTTCTGGCGGTATGTTAAAGCGTGCAGCCTTTGCGCGTGCAATCATTGAAAACCCAGAAGTGCTCTTATTTGACGAACCCACTTCAGGACTCGATCCTGTAATGTCTTACACCATCGACACTTTAATTCGTAAGTTAAATCGTCTTCATAAAGCCGCTTGTGTTGTAGTTACCCACGATTTAGTTGGCGCATTACGTTACGCAGATCGTATTGGATTCCTTAAAGACGGCCAATTTTTGACCGTTGGGACACCTGAAGACATTCGTCATTCGCAAATTCCAGAAGTAAAAGCTTTTTTAAATCCTGAACATTCGGAGGTCATTCATGGCTGAGTCACGTGGTATGGTTAAGGAAATAATGACCGGTATTTTCCTCACCGCAATCATTGCATTACTGGTGTTTTTTACGGTGATTATCAGTGGTGTGGATATGCTACATGGGCGAAACACGCGCTTTTGCGAGATTCGTTTCACCGATGTGGGTGCATTGAAAGAACAGGATCCCGTCTTTGTGCGCGGCTTTAAAGTCGGTAGCGTCCAAGGGATGAAATTGGCGCCTGGCGCGGTGGTGGTCAAAATCTCCTTGGATAATGAGGTCGTTTTACGTGAAGACTACGCAATTACAGTCGGGAAGACCTCAATGTTGGGTGGGACTTGCCTTCAAATTAATGAAGGTGTGGCAGCGCCAATTGCAACTGATGTGACCGAATTTGTCGGCATCGCCCCCACAGATATGATGGCTGACCTGGGTGAATTAGTCAATGAATTGCGCGCATCGATTAATCCAGAAGAACTCAGCGCGACCATCACGAATATCCAGAAGGCATCTGCGGATATTGCTGTTTTAACAGAACGCATTCGTAAGGGTGAGGGTTCCATCGGCAAACTCCTCTCTGATGATTCACAGGTGTATGACGACCTTTCGGCAACGTTGAGCAATTTGAAGACCGTTACCGATGATATTCGCACGGGTAAAGGTTTGTTGGGCAAGTTAATTAGCGAAGAAGACTCCACCTATGACGATCTCCGTGCAACCATTGCCAATCTGAATACGGTCACGGGAAATCTCTCCTCCGGAAAAGGTTTGTTAGGCAAATTGATGAGCGAAGAGGATCAATCCTACGAAGATTTGAAGGTCTCGCTCGCCAATATCCGTCAAGTAACCGAAAAATTGAATGATCCCGCCTCTGGATTTGGCCGTCTGCTTTCCCAGGATTCCACCTTAGTCGGGGACCTTGAGGTCGCAGCCAAAAATATTCGTTCCATTACCGAAAAACTCGAAAAGGGTGATGGTACGCTCGGTAAACTCGTCAATGATGATAGCGTGGCGGTCGAATTGGAATCGGCCATTAAGGATGTTCGTCAAATCATTGACAATATGCGTGATACGGCCCCCATCACCACCTTCTCTTCGCTCTTCTTCGGCGGACTTTAATCGCTCGTAAGAGCATAATCTTTAATTGCACCATGGGAAACCGTGGTGCAATTTACTTTTAAAAGAGGATTATGTCAAAAAGGGGTGAAAGGATAGGGCGGGGGAACGCACAGTGTGAC
>JAGCML010000186.1 GCA_017646485.1 Kiritimatiellia bacterium | reverse complement strand
TATGAAAAAGTCAACTCAATTCCTTATGTTGCTCGCCCTGTTTGGTTTTGCAATGCCCTTAACCGCTGCTCCTCAAGAGGTGGCCGTGGATGATCAACCCGTGTTAGAAGGTGAAATGGATGCCGATGAAGTCGCCGAACTCGAAGCGGCCGAAGGTTGGACCATCGGTGGATATGCCGGCGTGGATTTCCGTTCGAAGTACGTCACATACGGCCTTGTGGATAATCCCCATGCGATTATCGTGCCCTGTGTGGAACTTTCACTCGTGAATGACGAGTATTTCACGTTGTCCGTGGGTGTGGAATCCATCTTTGACACCACCAATTATGGTGCGAAAGACGGATACTACAACGATCGTCGTTGGAAATACATGGAATTGGATCCCTATGTCACCCTCTCGCGTGCGTGGGATACAGAAGATTACCTCGGCGGCACCCTCAACACCTCGGTGAACTATTGCTACGAATATCACTCGCGCGCCAGCCATAAGCCTGCGCAGGAATTCAGTTACGCAGATGCCCAGTGGCACACCTTTGAAATTGGCTTAGAAGATGAACTCTTGAACCCCACCTTTACCTTGGAATATCAGCTGACCGACCAGGGTGAATGGGAAGGCAAGGGCGGCATCTACGCAACCTTCTCGCTCTCGCACGAATTTGACATCGGCGCACCGATGGGCTTGGAAGAAGGTACGCTTTGCTTGACCCCCACTGCAGGCATCGGCATGGCCAATAAGGATCGCAACTACTCCGACTTCGAATTAAATGACAAGTTTATGTTCCGCGATGCCTTTGCTCGCCTCGAACTCTCCTACACCCCAGTCGAAGGCCTCAGCATCGCACCTTACATCGCTTGCCACCAGCAGATTGATTCCAAGGCTCGTGAAGCAACCGATGACGATCAGTTCGTTGCTTACGCAGGTCTCGGTATCTCTTACGAATTTTAATGAAATGGCGCACCTCCGTGCGATGTGCGCGCCCTTAACTCCTACGGTTAAAGACAACTCAGTTTAAAAAAGCAAAATATACCCACCGGATGCGGCCTCTCTCCCCGCATCCGGTTTTATTTTTGATGGGTTGTGAAATACAGAAGCGAAGCGACAAGCACTTTCTGAGATTCTATCGCCCTTTCAGGGCAATGGTTTAATGACGAATGATGAATGGCTTATTTCGATGGAAGCGCCGAGGGCGTAATCCGAGGGGAACTTCCCAGACCTTTAGAAGAGGTTTTTGCAGATGCCCACGCACATTGAACTTGAATCACACTCATTTGATGGTGGCATCCTTTTCTTTTTCAAAGACCGTTTCACCCTTTTTCATGGAGAACATCATATGATAATCAATTTAATAATCATATGATTTCACTAAATGAGATGTGTGTAATGAGGAGGAAACTTTTGAATGGTGGTTGCAATTTAAGCGTTGGTTCTTGAAGGTGTTTAAGGCAGAGGTGTGTTGTCTTAACGGTTGGGGTTTTTCTGCTTACTTGTTGACGTAGGGTGTTTAGGGTAGGTGAATTCGCAGTCTAGGGTGGGGTGGGTGCGAAGGGGGTGTGTGGAGGGTAATTTTTTTGAGAAAAATTCGTTTTGTGTAGCATTTGCAACAGTTTTTTAAAATGGCCTTTAGTATCCTTGTGCCTGTTTGACAATCTTGTCAGACGTAAACGAAAAGGAGGAACGCTATGTTCTGCTTTCAATGTGAACAGACCGCAGGCGGCACGGGGTGCACGTTACGCGGTGTTTGTGGAAAAGATGCCATGGTGGCAGCGCTTCAGGATTCCCTAACAGCAGCGTTGATTCGCATGGTGCGTACAGTGGATGCGACGCATGCAGATCGTGCGGCACCGTTGGTGGAGGATGCGCTCTTTACGACGATTACCAATGTCAGCTTTGACCCGATTTCTGTGCGGGTTTTAATCCAAAGGCTCAATGTGTTTGCGGGATTGCCAGCAGATGCGCCAGATGAGTCTTTGGAGGCGCTGTGGCAGGCGCCAGAGGATGAACGTTCTTTGCGCTCGACCGTGTTGTTTGGGTTGCGTGGGATGGCGGCTTACGCCCATCATGCACGCGTGCTCGGCTTCCGTGACGAACGTATTGAGCAGTTTTGGTTTAAGGCCTTGCGGATTGTTGGAGAGGGGGCTTCGCTAGAGGTGTTGTTGGCCTTGGCCTTGGAGTTGGGCCAGGTGAATCTCATCTGTATGGAGCTGCTTGATCGCGCCAATACCACGACTTATGGTCAACCTTCCCCCACGCAGGTGGGGATGCTCGTTGAGCCGGGGCCTTTCATTGTCGTGACTGGGCATGATTTGCGTGATTTGGCAATGCTCCTCCCGCAGGCCGCTGCGCATGGTGTGGCGGTTTATACGCATGGAGAGATGTTGCCAGCGCACGGATACCCGGCCTTGCGACAGTATGCGAATCTAAAAGGAAATTTTGGCACGGCTTGGCAGAATCAACAGCGTGAGTTTGATGAACTTCCTGGTGCGATTCTCTACACGACCAATTGTTTAATGCCTCCGCGCACATCCTATGCCGATCGCGTCTTTACCACTTCGGTGGTGCACTTTCCTGGTGTTTCGCACATCGCTGCAGATGCGGCAGGTTATAAAGATTTCACACCGGTGATTGAACGCGCCATCGCGTTAGGGGGCTACGCAGCGCCTTACCAAGGTCATGGCATTAATGGCGGCACCACGCTCACCACGGGCTTTGGTCACGCCACTCTCCTCGCGCAGGCTCCCTCCATTTTAGACGCAGTCAAACGTGGCACCCTGCGACACATCTACTTGGTCGGCGGCTGTGATGGCGCGAAACCTGGTCGTAATCGTTACACCGAATTCGTGCGAAATACTCCGCCGGATACACTCGTGCTAACGCTTGCCTGCGGCAAATACCGTTTTAATGACCTTGATTTAGGCCACTTAGGCCCCTTCCCAAGGTTGCTCGACATGGGCCAGTGTAATGATGCCTACGGCGCGATTAAAGTGGCTGTGGCATTGGCAGAGGCATGTAAATGCTCGGTCAATGAATTGCCGCTGACGCTCGTTCTTTCGTGGTACGAACAAAAAGCCGTCTGTATCCTCCTCACCCTTCTCGCACTCGGTGTCAAAGGAATTCGCCTAGGCCCCACGCTCCCCGCGTTTTTGTCCCCTGCGATTCTAAAGACACTCGTTGAGACCTACGAAATCCACCCCTTCACGGAGACAACCTCGGCATAAATCAAAAGCCTGCTAAACGGTTAAGAATGCGTTGATACGCAATGAAAAGCGCCCTTCTCAAGGGCGCTTTTAGTCTAAAGAGGGGTATGATACGTTCTGCATCGGTTCATAACTGAAGCGATTCTAGGCGTACGCACAGCGCCCTTTTAAAGGAACCCCGTTATTAGGAACGCTCCGCATGCGTAGCATGTCTTAACGAAAAACGGTGAAAGGACGCAGAAGGGCTAGCCCTTACGAGAACATTGAATAGCGAACGCTCGCAGTAAGACTTTAGTCTGTAGCGAGAGTTGTGAGTCTATAGGACGAACTTGTCTCGTCAATGAGCGGAGTGAATGGCAGTCGTAGCCCGTCACCGTAAGGAGCGGCATATGAGCGGAGTGAATGGCAACGAAAAACGAACAACCGTACGCATGTGCCTCTAGCAGTTATACGCGTGGTTTAAGCCAAGTGAATTGGCGGCCTTCGCAGGTGAGGATGCCTTCTCGGGCGAGTTCGTGAAAGATGCGCCCGAGGGCCGCTCGGTCAGCGGCGAGATATTCAGCGAGGGCCGTTTTAGACATGGGCAATTCGTTGTTTGTAAGGGTGTGCAAATAGGCGAGGAGGCGCTCGCGCAAGGAACCTTGACCGAGAAACATGACGCGTTTGGCGAGGTCAAGATTGCGCT
>JAGCML010000185.1 GCA_017646485.1 Kiritimatiellia bacterium | reverse complement strand
CGTCAGTAGTGAAGCAGTCGCTGTTTCACAGATTGATGTTGATGCTGGGTGGAAGGTCAAAACAAAGGGGTTGCCCTCGGGCGTAATGGTGTATATTCCGACGAGCGCCACTTTGCACGCGGATGGTTCGTTCACGCTAGGCAGTGACGCCCTCCAATTCATCAATCTCCCCACTGGCTCATCCGCAATGACCCTCTCTGCGTTGGCCAAACTTCCCAACAATGCCACAGGTGACGTGATGAAGGTGGCACTCTCTGCAAAGAATAATACAACGCAAGAGTACGAGAATCACACGGCGCAGGTCTCTCTACAAAATGGCGCATATGCCTTACGGTACAACGATAATCAATCGCTTGACTCCACGCAGACTTTTGGGATTTCCCCCACAACGCAGTGGAATCTCTTTACACTTACTTACAATAGCAATGAGTCCGATGGTTTTCGCGGTACACAATTTGCCGTAAATGGCGATTTGGCAGTGCAGGCCTCGGGAATCGTTTGGTCAGGGAGTACGCTTTCTGGCCTCTCCATCACCTTACCCGGTGTGCAGATTCGTGAGCTCCAACTCCAAACCAATCACGTAGCACTCCCCAAAGCGCCGTTTGGCGAATTCATCTCCTATCCGAGTGGCACCGAATCCCTCTCTCCAACCTCAAAGCACACGCTTTACAATGTCGCTTACGACAGTGAGCGCGGATGGGCATTAGGTGAAATTACCCAGAATGGCGTACCCTTAAATTACGCAGATGCTGCACATGCGGTGCTCTGCTTTGGCGTCAATTCAGGCGAGGCGATCGCATTTGACATCAATACGTTTGAATGCTCCGCCGATGGCTTGGTGACCTTTGGGCTCAACACTTCGCATCCTCAAATCGGTGGCACACGTGCACTCCTAACGCGCACCCCTGAGGAACACCTCTGGAAACGCGTTAGCGTCTTATCCGCGCCCTTTGATAAGCAGGCGGCCTTTTCATATCAGCCCCCTACCCACGACGCTACGCGCTTTTATAAAGTTTGTGCAGAAGCAGACCCAGGCACATTAGGAGTGGTGAGTGCCTACTACAACAATCCGAGCGACTGCCAGCCCTTCCCCAACATGCCAAAAACTGCGGCAGACACCCTCACCTTCACGACAAGTTTGAACAATCCCTCCCTCCTCAACGCAAACGCTGGGGCGTTGACCCTGACTTTGGAAGGCGAAGCCTTGTGCGAAGGGATGATATTTACCCTCTCCGATGGCGAACAGACCGTCACCGCCACACTGACAGCCCTCTCCACCACGCCCAACGGATTACCCACGGGCGAGGTCTCCTTTGAAGGATTTCGACCACCCAACGCAATCGCAAGCGAACTCACGTTGACCCTCACAGGGCAGACGCATGGCGGCGTTACGATTGTGGATAGCACTTGGGGCGCATTCATTGGTCAGCATCGCCGTGTCGTAGCACAATTAGCGACTGATTTGGTTAAGGATGGTTTCGTCAAGGCCGAACATCTGAAGCCAAATGGCGGCGCGTGGGAAGCCGATAGTCCATGGAAGAATCCTGCAAACGCCAATGTCAATCCAGGACAAAATCAAAATGATTACCTCTTCTATCGCATCCCTGCGATGGCAACCGATGGCGAGGGACTCGTGCAAGTCGCCTACGATGTGCGTTATGGCGGAGGTGACCTCGGCGACCAACGTCTTAGCGGGCTTGATCTCGGCGGAAATCTGTCGCGCGATTATGGCAAAACATGGAGCGCCCCCTTCTATGCAGTGGACGTGCCAAACTTCCGTGCAGCGGATGGTTCGTGGCCTTATGGCAAAGATCGTGCAAAGCTTACACGCGAAATGGATATCGGCGACGCATCCATGTTGTATGACCCCAAAACGGAAACCTTTTGGTTGATGGGCATTACAGGAGGCGGACTTGTATCTTCTGGCGGTGGACAAAAGAACGATTGCGTCCTCTACACACGCCATCGTACTGCAAATCAATGGACACCGTGGACAGGTGGCCCAGAAGGGAACACGCGGTCAATCAAGGCAATGTTAAAGATGGAAAGTGCCAATCCTGGCATTTTACAAGGGCCTGGACATGGCACCGTGACACGCGTTGGACGCGGCGAAATGCCCGCTGGCACACTCCTTTTCCCGATGCAAGCCTTCTTAAAAGGAGGCACAAGCGATGCACAAGCCTTTGTTGCCTACTCCATAGACAATGGCAAAACGTGGCAGCAATCGGGTTTAACCACCTATGGCACAAATGCACAAGAAAATAGCGTAGTGGAATTGGATGACGGCTCTTGGCTCATGATGTGTAAAGGCGGCACTTGGGGCACTGGCAAAGGAAAGCGCCTCTTCTACCGCACGACCGATTTCACCTCTTGGTCCCCCCTCGCCACAGATAACAATATTATCCACGTACAAGGGTCTATCCTGCGTCTTGGCACGCATAGCGATGGACGTAGCCGTTACGTCAAGTGTCACCAATTAGACCCCGACAAGCGCGCCCAACTCACCCTCATCTTCGGCCGCGACCTCACGCAAGAGAACACCTCCGCAGCGAGCGAAGGCATCGCATGGGACTGCGGTTCACTTGAACTCTTCCATGAAGCCACCGGCCTCCAAGGCTACAACACGCTCTGCATGCTCGATGACACCACATTAGGCGTCTGCTATGAAAGTCGTGGCATTATCTGGTTTGAACGCATTGACATCTCTGAATATCTCGGACAGTAAATGATGCGCCTAACGGTGCACATTCAAATGACACATAGGAGCAATCGTGTGACATAACTGGATTTTTCTTCGGTGCACATTACTATGACACATCACGGTAACAATAAAATCCTCATTTTTCACTTGCTTTTTTCCTTTAAAGTGTGTTATTTTATACGGACTTATGCGTGGAATTGACAGAGTACGTACCAACTCCCTGGTGCTCTGTTCCGGCAGAATCCATGCGAATGCGGCTCCCGGACGCTGGACCAATGAAGGCGTACTGAGCGGAGCTACTTGTTAAAGAAAGACAGGGTACAAAACATGACAAAGACGACTCTTCCTGAGTTGCCCAGCAACGACAACCGCAAGTGGTACATTGTCGATGCAGCAGATAAGCCCCTCGGCCGTGTGGCAGTGAAAATTGCCAACGTGCTCCGTGGCAAAGATAAAGCCGATTTCGCTCCCTCTGTGGACACCGGTGCATTCGTGGTCGTGATCAACGCTGAAAAGGTTGCGCTCACGGGTAAGAAGAACGAACAGAAGCTCTATGTGGACTTCACCGGCTGGCGTGGCGGTCTCTCCAAGACCCCTGCTAACGTGATCCGCGAAAAGAATCCTACTCGTCTCATCAAGGACGCTGTGTGGGGTATGCTTCCGAAGAACAATACCGCAGACATCCGCATGACCCGTTTGAAAGTCTATGCTGGTGCCGAACATCCGCACGCGGCTCAGAAGCCCGAAACGCTCAGCATCTGATTGTCTTCGAAAGGATTTATAACAAATGGCTAACGAACTCACCAAAGGTACCGGTCGCCGTAAAACCGCAGTCGCTCACGTGCGTTTGATCGCTGGCAGCGGCAAGTGGACCATCAATGGCGTCGATGTGGAACGTTACATCCCGAGCGAATCTCTCCGCGCTTACATCAACCAGCCCTTCGCAATGACTGACCTCGTCGGCAAGTACGACGTGCTCGTCTCCGCTAAGGGTGGTGGTATCGCTGGACAGGCTGGCGCAATGCGTCATGCGCTCTCCCGCGCACTCTGCGCAATGGATGCAAGCTACCGTGAAGTGCTCAAGAAGGCTGGCTGCTTGACCCGCGATTCCCGCATGAAGGAACGTAAAAAGCCCGGTCAGCGTGGCGCCCGTGCCCGCTTCCAGTTCTCGAAGCGCTAATTACTGTCTTGCGAGGGATTTCCTCGCAAAGATTTCCGAAGGGGGCGGACGTCTTCTACAGAGGACGCCGCCCTTCTTTCGCTCTCAATCTGGGAGTCTCGGGGAGCTACACGCTGCCTAAGCCTGGATTTTAACGTTTTTTATAGGGAGGACGCCACCTCATGGGTCTTCTTTCAAAAATAAAAGCGGTGTT
>JAGCML010000184.1 GCA_017646485.1 Kiritimatiellia bacterium | reverse complement strand
CCATCACGTACGCGTGCTTCACTCATTATTCAAGACGGGTGTGACCACTTTTGCGCCTACTGCATCGTGCCACACCTGCGTGGTGCGCCTGTTTCAGAACCCGCCGACCGCATTCTTCAACAGGCAGAAGCCCTCTTTGCGCACGGGTATGAAGAGATTGTCCTCACGGGATGCCACTTAGCGCTTTACCACGATCCTGAGACGGGGTGCGATTTTACGAAGTTATTGCGTCGACTCATTGATGTGAAAGGCGAAGGACGCTTTCGTATCGGCTCATTAGAACCCTGCATTTTAGACGACCGCGCCCTCATTCGACTCATTGCACAGAGCGGTGGACGTATCTGTCCCTTTCTCCACTTCCCCATGCAGTCGGCAGATGACGAGGTGCTTCAGCTCATGAAACGACGTTACACCCAGGCCGACTTGCGCACCTTGCTTGATACGGTCTGTTCGGAATTGCCTGGATGTGGGCTTGGCGCAGACTGGATTGCGGGGCATCCGGGTGAGACGACAGAGGCGAATCAGACCACCGCAGACTTCATTTCGGCCTATCCCTTTACAGGTGCACACGTCTTCCCCTACTCCAAACGCGAAGGCACACCTGCGGCCACCTACCCCAATCAAGTCCCCCAAACGGAAATCCTCCGCCGCGCCAAGCTCCTCCGCGATACCGCCGAAGCACAACGTTTGCACCAACTCCAACGCGCAATCGGCAAGCCCTTGGAGGTCATCCCCGAACAACTCCGCAAGGGCAAACGCTTCGGTTGGTCCGCAGAACGCTTCCTCTGTCAGTTGCCCGCCACCTTTGAACGCGGCAAACGCATCACAGTCACCCCCACAGCCTTGGAGGGTGACACACTCATTATTGCTGAACAGTGAAGTTAACGCAAGGCCTTCGGGGTCGCCGGCACAACAAAGTAAACCTTATCCCCAGGACGAACGCGTTCAGGCACCACAAAGGTAGCCCACTCCCCGCGATGCACTTCGGTGGGACAGATATCATCGTGCCGCAAGGTGTCGACCGTGAAATCAAGCACCCCTGTTTTGGGTCCGTGAATGGCAATCCGCAGATTCGGCGTTAAGACACCCTCGTGAACCAACACCTCTGCCACCTGATGACGCGCGTAATAATTGCGTACAACGCCTAAGTAGAGCTTCTTCTCGGTGGCGAAGTTGGCATCCGAATCGGTAAATTGATCCTGTCCCGGACGGCCACGCAGCAAGCCCTCTGCGAAGGGACGATGATAGACCGCCTCCACTAATCGCATACATTCCGCCAGACAGGCTTCATCATAGGTGCCACTTGCAATCGCATCCAATGCCTTTCGGTACGCACGGACGACATTCGCCACATACTCAGGATTACGTGCGCGGCCCTCAATCTTCAAAGACGCCACACCAGCTTGAATGAGTTCTGGCAACATGCCCAGCGTACACAAATCCTTCGCCGAAAGGATGAAGTTGGTCCCCACTTCAAATTCAGCATTTGCACCAGCCTCTACGCCATCAGAGACCTCACGGATGTGATAACGACGACGGCAGGGTTGCAGACATTGTCCACGCGAAGACGAGCAACCATAGGCCATCTGAGAAAGGAAACACCGTCCGCTGGTGGCCACGCACTGCGCACCATGTCCAAAGACCTCAATCGGTACACCACTCTCCTTGGCAATCATGGCGATATCTTCTAAAGAACACTCACGCGCTAAGACCACACGTTCGGCCCCCTGTTCTGCCAGAAACTTCACCGCCACTGCATTTGAAGCAGACATCTGCGTGGAGATATGAACGGGAATCCCAGCGGCCTTAGCACGACGAATCACCGCCCAATCGCAGGCGATAACCGCATCAACTGCTGCCTCTTTTAAGAGCGCAATCGTCCGATCCAATTCGGCAAGCTCTTCTTGGTAAACAATCGTATTCAAGGTCACATAGAGTTTAGCGCCCTTTTCATGAGCCGCCTTTACCATGCCCGGAATCTGATTAAAATGTAAGCAACCATCTTGACTGCGACGCATGTTAAAGCGACCAATCCCAATGTACACTGCATCTGCACCATTTTCCAATGCAGCAGCGAAACAGGCACGGTCACCCGCGGGGGCAAGAAGTTCTGGTAATGTCATCAAAATGCTCCAAAAATTAAACGCGTCGTTCCGAAGAACGCGATTCTGTCATCCGTTCTGCGCCTGGAAAATCAGCCGTTTCCTCCAAGCGAGCCAACGCTAAACCGATACGAATTGTAACAAATGCTGAGGCCGATGCCGCACACAAAGAGCAAATCCCCATCAAATAACCTGGCACCTCAAAGCAATCTAAGATGAAAAGCGTTGCCACTAAGACACCAAAGAAGACCGCTTGACCTGCCAAAACCGCATTGGGGCGTTTCCGATAAGCGGCCAACCCCTCTGCATGTCCACGCAAAGCTTGCATAACAGGAAAGAGCATTGCAATTAAGAGCGCATTGCGCGCCAAGGGGACTTGCCATTCCGCTAAGTTTTGCACCTGGCCAAAATACCACTCTGCAATCCAAGGAATCTGCACAATCAAAAGGAATAGCGAGAGGCAAAGCCCGCTAAGAACGGCAAAGTACAAGGTGCGGAAGTCGCGCACATCACGTTGCGGAAAACCAATAGCCACGGCCTGATTGCGTAAGGCGCCGTAAGAAAGCGGATTGATTAAGCCCACCGCCACTAAGTGAATCGCCAACATCTCTGGCCCTTGCGGAACACGATTGATAATCGCATTCAACATAAAGATGGCGAACATTAAGAAGAGTCCGCCCATCGAAAGCGGGATATTAAACAAGAAGATGGTGGCAGTGCTGGCGCACTTCTCTGTCGTGGGACGGCGGGGCAAGCGACGAACGTAGTTGCGCGCCAACCACTTCATCATCGCAGCCTCGATTAACACAGGGAAGCTCAAACATACACATCCCCATTGCCAACCCACCAGACCAGCCCAATAAAAGATTGGCGCGGCAATTGCCGTAATCACAATGCGTAGAATCGTGGCCGCATTCGCCATTGCTGTCTCGTGTTCATTGTACAAGACCACCTGAGGCACATTGCGCAACATAAAGCCGATTTGCGCAGGAATTGCACAAAGCATAGACCACCGCGCCACTTCGAGTTGGGCACCTTGCAAGCCCAAAAGTTTGCCAAATAAAAGCGGCGCAATCCCAGGAAGCGCCAAAAGCACCTGTAATGCGATTTCAATCAAGAGAATGATCATATTCACGCGCTTAAAGCGTAAGTAGCCTACCTTGTCCTTTGCGTAGACCATCCCTGTCGTCAAGAGGCCATAACCAATCGTCCCCAAGAAAAACATAATCATGAGTCCCTGGGCAAATGCCGAATACTCCGATGCGCCTCCTACACCGTGTGCCACCACGACGCCCACTAATGGATAGGTAAACGCTTGGCTCGCCGCCTGAATGCAAAGCGGGAAAAAGAACTTCGTCGCATTCCACGGTGTAAATTCAAACTTTGATTTCTCTGTCGCACTCATGGCAATTGCTCTACGATAATCTGATTGTTTTTCCCCTCATAACGATAGACTTGACCCTTTAACTGTAATTCAAAGGGCCCCTGCGCCGGCAGAAGAATCTCAGCGTAGTCATTCATATCTTGCAAAGGCCCTGGAGAAGTATAGGTCTTTCCATTCACCGTAAAGGGTAAGGCAACGCGTTCACCGGCTTGTTCGATTGCATAAAAGACGCGGCACCCTTGTTCACGGTTGGGCGTCTGCACGTAGTGATGCGTCACATTCTCTGCTGGCACATCCCAACCAAAGAAACGCACCTGATCATCTGTCGCACGCGTAGCATAGATTGCAAAACGAGGGTCTGCAGCATCGGCCGCGGCCGCATCCGCTAAGAACCAAAGTTCAGTCGGAGGCACATCTTCAAACGCCCCCAAAGGATACCACTTCCCCTCGCTTTTCACCTCTACCCACGAGTGATTGCCTGGCTTCAACTTCCACATACACCCCACAACACGCGCTGGAATACCAATGCTTCGGCACGCATCCACCAATAAAATGGAAAGACCTGAACACGAAGCCAAGCCTAACCGCATCGAATGCAAGGGGTCTTGGTTTGCCTTCTCACGCTTCGTGGAGTAAATCACATGAATGCGTTTCCATAAGTGACGATTAATCAACATCGCCGCCTCAAGTGGCGTCTTCGCTGACGCAGCAAACTCTTCCGCTAACGGACGCAAGACGGGCAACCAATCCACCTCATCTTCGCCCAAAGAAGTCAATGGCAACACCGACTCTTTCAAATCCTCTGCCGTAATCTTCTCCCAACGATTCCCCGCAGAAAAGTCTTGGGTTAATTGCATAGTATGTCGATGAGCTAAATCAGAAACTGAATTAGCCGTTACAATCCGTGGAAGACTACACAATAAACACAACACGATTAAAACGCATTTCAACATGATTCACTCCTGTTTTCAACTTCTAAAGTATAACACACCCATTTCAATGCTTCCGTTTCAAACTAGGAAAAACACACGCCTAAATTAAAATTAAGCAGGCTTCATTAAAGGTTTCAACCGTAGTGCAGCAAAAAACCCGCAAATACACCCTCGCTCACAGCGCGCAGAAGATAAAGGCGGCAGAGCACAACGTGCTAGTCAAAAAATCATCATTCGTCATTCGTCATTCATCATTAAACTAAAGCCCCCGGTTCATTAGGCAGGCGACAGCCTGTACCGCGCGAGCTCGGCTCGCCCCGCAATCCTTTGCGGCAACTGTAGATGATGGTGCGATCACAAATGCCCACCCCCTGCCCCCTCCCATGGGAGGGGGAATTTTATTATTACCCATTTACCGGGGGCTACGCTTCGCTTACCCCCGTCTGTAAACTGTCGCCCTTTCAGGGCTTTGATTTAATGATGAATGAGCGGCTGCGCCGCAGGACTGCATGTGGTACTGCGGATGGTTTTTAGCGCAAGGACGCTATCTCTTGTTCCGTCGAGCAACTCGGCGCAATGGAAAACCTTGCTGCGCAAGTTTTT
>JAGCML010000183.1 GCA_017646485.1 Kiritimatiellia bacterium | reverse complement strand
CCCCGAGTATGACGGATTTGCGCCGCGATAAATAGAAGAATATTTCCACGAGTCGCACAGTCTTGCACGCTACGTCGCACGGGCACATCTCCGTGCTCCGCTAGCGTGCGCTTCTTAGTTTTTAAGGATGGCGTAGCCTGACGAGAAATGGAGGTGTGCCCATTTCGAGCAGGCTACAAGATTTCTGCGACTCGTGGAGAATCTACATGCACTCCTTCACATGCTTCGCAGATGCGTTGGCTTTTCGTGGGCGAAGCCTAGTGTTACGAAAAGCTCGACGCATCTCCTAGTGTTTCTAGTGTTAAAAATCTACGCTGGCAGTCCTTACTCAAAATTCATCATTCGTCATTGGATATACCCAATTAATGAAACACGCGCGTGCGAGGGTTTAGGTGTTGGGAGAGGTGTGGGGGTCGGATGGGAATTGTTTTTGGTGGCGAATGATATTGCCATTGTCTAAGTAAATGACGTCTTCGCAGATATTGGTGGTGCAATCAGCGATGCGTTCAATGGCATGCGAGATGGTGGCCATATTGTGTGCATAGGTTACGAAACGGTAGTCTTTTTCGAGGATGCGCTCAACAAATGCATTGATTTCTCGGTCTAATTGATCGACGGTGTCATCTTCGAGGATGACCATACGGGCGAGCGTTGGATTGCATTGGATAAGGGATGTGATGGCGTCGTGCAACATTTTCTGGACTTCGTTCAGCATGTGCGAGAAATCAATTTTACACGAGTCGGCGGGTTCGTTTCCGGCAATGACAAAGATGCGTTCGGCGATGTCGGTGGCCAAATCGGCAATGCGTTCTACTTCGCCATTCACCTTTAAGATGGTGATGAGTAAGCGCAAATCTGCGGCAACGGGTTGGTTGAGAGCAATGAGTTTGAGGCATTCTTCTTCAATTTCCACCTCTTCACGGTCAATTGCGGCATCGTTGTGTATCACTTCGGTGGCAGCTTTGATGTCCAATGTTTGCAATGCCAAGGCTGTTTTTTCAATCATTGCGCTAACTTTATTGGCCAGATTGAGAAGGCGTTGCTTCAAGAGATTCATTTCGGTATTAAAACGATCGCACATAAGCATCCTTTCTTATGATGATTAGAATTTGTAGGTCATTTCAACGCGACCGAAGAGGGCGGTGTCATCTTGGTCTTCCTTGAAATAGTTGCCCTTGCTTAACACCTCGCCTGTGACGGCAAATCCGAGGCCCTTTGCCCATGCACGATCAATCAGGTTGCCGAGGGTAAGCGCATATTTGGCTTGTGCATAGACACCGCGGAAGGAACCATAGGAGCCGCCATCGCCATCAGCTTCACGCACGGGGGCGAACATCGGGCCACTCTGTAAGGTCAAGTTCTGCGAATCGCTCAACGATAAAGCGACCTTGAGGTGCGGATAGAGGAAGTTGGTGTAGGCGTATTTGTTGAACATGGGTGCAACAAGTTCGCCTACGCCGGTTTCTCGGTTGAAGACGGGTTTCCAAGCATGTTCGCCACGCGCACCCGCTTCATCGCCACTCATGTATTGAACGCCGAGCGTGAATTTGGGCTTCAGCGCGACCTTGGGCGCATAGGTTAAGCCGCCGTATGCCATCGCCGCAAGAGTGGACTCATCGCCCACTTGGACAGCGACTTCGGCTTCCCCAGAGAGCGTTTCGGTCAACTTCGGTAAGACGCGCAAACCAAAGGTGTGGGTCTGAAAGTTAGAGTGGCCCTTTGTCATCACCTTTGAGTGTTCGCCCGCTTCTCCCTTCCACACATAGTAGGCTTCCCAAGGGATCTGCTTATTGCTCTTATCGGTGTAGTAGAGGCCTGCGCCGTATTCCGTTTGATTATAACCTGTGGTTTCGTAGTCATAACCCTTGGTGCCCTTAACCTTCGCATCATGCGTTTCACCTAAGGTGGGTAACCAATCATGGCGCGCCACATAGAGGCCAAAGGCATCCAAGGTGCGGTTGTTGTCAAATTTAAAGGTAAAGCGCGCCGCATCAAAGGAGTTGGAACGCGAACCGTCTCCACCAGTGCCATCGCTAATGATACGTTTGGCACCGAAGGCCATCTCTTGACGACCGAGTTTGATATCCATAAGGTCAAAGAGGTCGGTGTATTTCAAGTAGAGATTATCGATGAAGACCACATCGGGGAAACGTTGCTTTCCCTTATCTCCCTCCGCAGAACGGTAATAACGGAACTCGTCTGCCACGCGCAAGAAGAGTTCCAATTGATCCATCTTTGCCTTACCCCACAAACGCGTCCGTAGACGCATGTAATCACTGTGAGCCTTTTCGCCATGCTTTTCATTCGGCATGTTATTCGTGGCATCATAGCGTAAACGAACATCACCACCAAAGCTTAAATCGAGCGTGGTTTTGTCTTGATTGAGTACCATTGCATCACTGGCGAACAAGAGGTTGCCTGTAAGATACGCAAGTGCTAATGTCATACAACGTTTCATTTTTCTCCTTTTATTGGTTTGAAACGCTGTGTATTATGAAAAAAGAATGTAAGGAAAAAATTTGCCCAATGTTAGAAGATGGTTAAAACAAGCGGCGGCCGGAATCTGTCACGTGACAACGCGCATTTGTATGGCTTATCTATGCAATTCGCTATAATTGAACGGTCTTATTCAGCCCTGAAGGGACGTCTGACGCAGGGCGAGCCGTGCAGGTGATCGATGTGTCCGTGCGACGCAGCGGCGAAGAGGGAGGGACACATGGGACACATAGGACACATGGGACGGTCGCCGATGGGACAAAGGGACATAAGAGACAAAGGGACTCACATACAGTCCTTCACATGCTTCGTATCAGCGTTCCGTCGGCATACTCGGGGGAGAGACTGCGAAGCAGGATCTCCCTAGCGGCGAGTTGCGCGACGGAACAAGAGATAGCGTCCTTGCGCAATCTCGTAGCACCCTCCCCGTCGTCCTGCGGCGCAGCCGCCTCACTCAGACCTCCGAACTTTGAACTTTGAACTGTGGCGTAGCTACCCTACATGCAGAGCATTCGTGTCAATTCGTCAAATGCGTGGTTTCTTTTCCCGTATGCTCCGTGTCTTTAGTGGTTAAAATCCCACGTGAAATTGAAAAAGGCTAATATTCAAAAAGAAAAAGGCTAATATTG
>JAGCML010000182.1 GCA_017646485.1 Kiritimatiellia bacterium | reverse complement strand
ATCTCTATTCCCTTAAATTGAAAGAAAGATAGCGTTAAAAATGCAAATGGTAGCATCTTTAAAATGGAAAAGGCTAATATTGAAAATGAATCATAGCCTATTTCAAATTGAAAAAGGCTAATATTGCTGAAGAATATGGTACCATTTACTAACAGAATATGGTACCATTTTCCTCATCAACATGGTACCATATTCTTCTTCAATATGGTACCATTTTCTATCGCAATATGGTACCATATTCTTTTAGGGTTTCGCCCTTATTGAAAATCAATAAGGCTAAGGCCCGTTTTCAAAATAAGCCTTTTTCATCTTTAAAAAGGCTATGGTTGTTTTGCATGTAGATTTAGAAACCAGAAGAGATGCGCCCGAGCACGAAGTGCTGGGAAATACACCAAATACACCGAAAAAGGACTGCATGTGGGGAATTTAACCACGAAATATGCGAAATACACGAAAAATGGGCTGCGGGTATTTTTTTAACGCAAGGACGCTATCGCTTGTTCCGTCGAGTAGCTTGGCGCTATGAAAAACCTTGCTGCGCAAGTTTTTTTCCAAGCATGCCGATGGAACGCTAACATCACGTATTGACTACAGCAGCGCAAATCCGTCATCCTCGGGGAAGAGACTGCGAAGCAGAATCTTCCTCGCGCCGAGGTGAGCGGATTTGTAAGATTAGCGTCCTTGCGTGAAAAGACCCAGAACCCTGAACTCAAGTGAGCATAGCGAACGAAACCTATAACTTACTACTTTGCCGTTATTCATCATTCGTCATTCGCATCGCGCTATCCTATTAATTTAATAAGCGCGCGCGAGAGAGCTCCCAGAACTTCGACCCCAGAACCCAGAACTTCAAGGGAGCATAGCGACCAAACTGGAAACTGTGGCGTCAGCCACCCCGTGGTTTAATCCCCATATGCAGTGCAGTCGCGTAAATTCGTGAGATTCGTGGTTTATTTTCCGTGTGCTCATTCCCATTTTTTCATCTGTGTTGCATCTTTCGTGCTTATTTTCCACATGTGATTCTTCTTGCTTAACGGCCATCAAAGCCTATTGTGATAAGGTTTGGTGCGATTTTTAGAGGTGTAGAAGCTAGTGGAATCTGGATTTTTAATTGCTTAAAATGACGCAGGTCTTGGAAAATGGGGGTGATTTTTGCGAAAATGGCCTACACAAGAAAAAAAAGTTTATTTTTGTGATGTCATTGTGTTTTCAATACTTCTTGCGGTTTTGGATTTAAAAAAGAAGAAAACTATACTACATATTGTGTATTGACGAAAAAAGTGTAGCATATGTAGTTTGACAGAGTTGCAAAGCTTTCGTATTCTATCGGGCGTTACATCTGCAATTTCGTGTATGTCGTGTGATGTACTTTTTGCCAGATGGCTACAACTTCCTAATTGAACATGAGGAGCGATTCAATGATTAAAACTGTTATCAAGCGTGACGGACGTCAAGTACCATTTAATCTGGCAAAGATTGCAACCGCTATCTTGAAGGCTTTGGCACAGACGCGTACATGCGAACAGCTTGCGGATAAGGATGACTTTGAATTGGAAGCTTTAGCGAATAAGTTGGCTGAAGAAGCAACGCGTAAAGTGACCATTGAATCACCTGATATTGAACAGATTCAGGACGCTGTGGAACGCGTTTTGATGGATAACAATTTGCCCAATACGGCAAAGAGTTACATTCTCTATCGCGCAGAACGTTCGCGTGCTCGTGAACGCAATACGACTTTGATGCGTACGCTCTCGGATATCGTCTATTCCTCTGCGAAGGATTCGGATGTGAAGCGTGAGAATGCTAACATCGATGGCGATACGGCAATGGGGTCGATGTTGAAGTTCGGCTCTGAAAGTTCAAAGCAGTTTTACATCAACAACATGTTGCGCCCTGAAGTGGCTCGTGCGCATGAGCAGGGCGACATTCACATCCATGACTTGGACTTCTATAGCTTGACGATGACCTGCTGCCAGATTGACTTGGTAGATCTCTTGGGTCGTGGTTTCAGCACGGGTCACGGTTTCTTACGTCCGCCGCGTGATATCCGCTCCTTTGCTGCATTGGCTTGCATTGCGATTCAGTCCAACCAGAACGATCAGCATGGTGGTCAGTCGGTGCCGAACTTTGACTATGCGATGGCCAACGGTGTGCGTATGACCTATGCGCGTCACTATAAGGCCGCCTTGCGCGAAGCGATTGAATTGCTCTGCGAAGATAAGGCGCTCGCTGAGTCCTTTGAGCCTGTGGAAGAGGCAAAGATGGCCAAGGCTGATGATCCTGCTTTGGTAGCAGCTGAAGCAGAAGCCTTGAAGGCGGCAGGTGTCGCAGAGGATTTGATTCCGAAGATTCAGCGCTTTACGCGCGAACATGCTTTGGCAGATACGGATAAGGATACGTATCAGGCCATGGAAGCTTTGGTGCATAACTTGAACTCCATGCACTCGCGTGGT
>JAGCML010000181.1 GCA_017646485.1 Kiritimatiellia bacterium | reverse complement strand
GTCTCCCGACTTCCCGGAAAGGATTTTACAATGGATCTTTCTAACCTCAAGAACACCCCCGGTGCACGCAAGACTCGTAAGCGCGTCGGTCGTGGTATGGGTTCCGGCATGGGCAAGACCTCGACCCGCGGTCACAAGGGTCAGGGCGCTCGTAAGGGCCACAAGCAGAAGCTCGGCTTCGAAGGTGGTCAGATGCCCCTCATGCGCCGTTTGCCGAAGCGTGGCTTCAAGAATCCTAATCGCATGCCTTATTATGGCATCAACGTATCGGATTTGAACCGCTTTGATGACGGCACCGTCGTGGATACGGAAGTGCTTCTCGCAGCTGGCTTTGGTTATCGCGCCGCTAAGACCGCAGGTATCAAAATCCTCGGCAACGGCGAATTGACCAAGAAGTTGACCGTGAAGGTTTCCGCTTTCACCGCTACCGCTAAGGCTAAGATTGAAGCCGCCGGTGGCACCTGCGAACAAATCTAATTGTTTGAATAAACCGGCCCTCAGCGCTTCTGCGCGGAGTGGCCGGAATCTTTATCGTTTCAGGGGTATAGCCCCGTTGAGACTCCTGCCTCCAGAGGACGATCATGCTTAAAACATTTGCAAACCTTTTTAAAATTCCAGAACTTCGCACTCGTATTTTCTTTACGATCGGGTTGGTCGCGATTGCGCGTTTGCTGGCGATGATTCCCACGCCTGGTGTGGACTGGGCAGCTCTTTCTGCGCTTCAGGAAGCTTTTGCAGAATCTGCGAAGAGCGGTGGCTTGGTGAACTGGTTTGACACCTTCACCGGCGGTGCACTCTCTCAGTGTTCCGTGGGTACGCTTTCGATTTGGCCTTACATTTCCGCACAGATTATCATTCAGTTGATGACTGCAGTGATTCCTGCGTTGGGTCGTTTGCAGCGCGAAGGCGATGCTGGCCGTAAGACATTAAATCTTTATATTCGTTGGCTCACCATCGGTATCTGCGTGGTGCAGTCGATTGCTTTGGCGAGCGCAATGCTCAATCCTGCTGCTTTGGGCATGGATGGCGTTCAGCTCGTGGTGGTGCAGCCGTTCTTCTTCTACCTCATGACCATCATCTCCATGACGGGTGCGTCGATGTTTGTGATGTGGTTGGGTGATCAGATTACTGAGCGCGGCATCGGCAATGGTGTCTCCTTGCTCATCATGATTAACATTTCTTCTCGTTTGCCGGTCGCTATTGCTGAAGCTGCTCGTCGTTACTTCAACGTCGGCGGTGCTCAGGCTCAGGCTGGCGTTTGGGAACTCTTCCTCCTTCTCGCATTCGGCTTTGCCGTGTTGCTCGGTACTGTGGCAATCACCCAGGCCCTCCGCAAGATTCCGATTCACTCTACGCGTGCTATTGCTAAGGGTGCAGCCTATGGTGGCGGTCAGACCTACTTGCCTTTGCGTGTGAACTACGCTGGCGTGATGCCGATCATCTTTGCTGGTCCGATCCTTTCTCTCGTGGGCCTTTTGGGCAATCTCGAAGGTACCAATACATTCACCGCTGCGCTTAAGGCTGCTGGTAAGGCAATCTCCTTGCCTGAATCTGGTGTGCATATTGTGCTCTTTGCTGCATTAATCCTCTTCTTCACCTTCTTCTGGGTGGCTACGCAGTTCAATGCGATGAACATCTCCGAAGGTTTGAAGCGTGAAGGTTCTTACATCCCTGGCATTCGTCCGGGCATGGCAACCGCAGAATACTTGGATGGCGTCATGACGCGCGTCACCTTGATCGGTGCACTCTCTTTGCTCGCCATCGCTGTGATTCCTTTGATTCTTCAGGGCGCAGGTCAGATTCCGCGTACGATTTCTGACTTCTTCGGTGGCACAAGCTTGCTGATTATCGTGGGTGTGGCATTGGATACACTCCGTCAGTTGGAATCTCACCTTGTGATGCGTAATTATGACGGCTTCTTGCGTCATGGTCGTATCGCTGGCCGTCGCTAATTAAGAGGAGTGGGTCACATGGAAATCGTCATCATGTTGGGTGCTCCTGGCTCGGGTAAGGGCACACTCGCTGTTGAGCTCGCTAAGGAAACTGGCATTCGCCATCTTTCTTCGGGTGATTTGCTCCGTGCAGCAGTGAAGGAGGGGACTCCCGCCGGTGTGAAGGCTAAGGCCTATATGGAATCTGGTAATCTTGTGCCAGACGAATTGATCGCCGAGATGATTGAAGATGTGGTGCGTGCGGATGCAAATACGCAGACCTTGTTGCTCGATGGCTTCCCGCGCAATGTGCCGCAGGCAGAAATTCTTGCAGGCATGATGGCGCGTGCAGGTGTGACCTTGCGTTGCGCACTCTTGCTGGATGTGCCGGACGAAGTCGTTGTTCGTCGCATTTCTGGTCGCCGCGTGTGCCCCGCTTGCGGTGCAGGTTTCAATGTTGACCTCTTGCCTCCGAAGCAGGAGGGGATTTGCGATGCTTGTGGCGCAGAATTGATTATCCGCAAGGATGATAAGCCCGAAACCGTGCGTCATCGTTTGGAAGTGTATGCAGAGCAGACCTTCCCCTTGATTGAGTACTATCGCGGTACAGATAAGCTCGTAACTGTTGATGGATCTGGCGACGACCTTGCGTGGAAGACGCAGACGGCGCTCGAAAAGATTCGCGGTTAAAGAAGCGAGATTTGATTTTATGATTAAGCTGATTACACAGGAAGAAATGCCGCACATGCGTACTGTTGGTCGAATGATGGCCAACCTCTTGAATGCGTGCTGCGAACAAGTTCGTCCCGGTGTAACGACCGGAGAGATTGATGCTTTCGCTCGTGCATATATTGCTACGCTTGGCGATGGCACTGCAAAATCCGGATGCTTGGGTTACAATGGTTTCCCAGGCGCACTTTGTATTTCCGTAAACGAAGAGGTTATCCACGGCATCCCCGGCGCACGCGTCCTCCAGCGCGGGGACATTGTAAGCCTTGATGTTTGCGGTTCTTACCACGGCTACTATGGCGACAATACACGCACTGTGATTGTCGGCGGAGCCGAAGCAGTTACTGCCGACGTCCGTCGGTTATTGCGCGTCACCCGACAGTCCCTTGAAACGGCCGTACAGGCTATACGGCCCGGAGTCCACCTGTCGGATATTTCACATCTTGTGGAGAAGACGGTCGCAGATGGCGGATGCACGGTAGTCAGAGAGTACACTGGTCATGGCGTGGGGCGTCACCTCCACGAAGACCCGCCGGTTCCCAATTATGGAAAACCGGGCAGAGGACCCATATTGCACGAAGGAATGACTCTGGCCATTGAACCAATGGTCAACCTCGGCAAGGCGTCCGTCCGCGTCCTCTCTGATGGATGGACAGTTGTTTCGCGGGACGGGCTTCCGACCGCACACTTTGAGTATACCGTGGCGGTGCTCAAAGATGGGGCAGAAATTTTAACTCCCTGGTATGAAGCAGACCCTTGGTCGGCGGATTGGATGAAAAGTTAAAATTTTTTGCTTTTTGTTGTGGACAGACGACCGCAAGTTGCGGTATACTATTCCACTCATTCTGAAAAGGACTGAAAAGGAACAGGCCATGAAAGTTCGTAGTTCTGTCAAACGTATTTGTGAACAGTGCCGTATCATTCGGCGCAAAGGGATCGTGCGCGTTATCTGCACGAATCCTCGCCACAAACAGCGTCAAGGTTAAACCGGAGAAAAAGACATGCCGAGATTGATGGGTGTGGATGTCCCGGGCAGCAAGCGTATCGAGTACGCATTGCGGTACATCCACGGTATTGGCCCCAAGCGGGCAATGGACATTGTTGAAGCGTGCAAGATTGAGATTGGTAAGAAGGCCGATCTCCTCACGCCAGACGAAATCCGTCAGATTGTTACCTACATCCAGGAAAACTATCGCGTAGAAGGCGACCTTCGTCGTGAAGTTTCTGGAAATATTCGCCGCCTGATGAGCATCGGGACCTACCGTGGTTATCGCCACAAGCGCGGTCTCCCTTGCCGTGGTCAGCGCACCAAGACGAACGCCCGTACACGTAAGGGCTCCAAGAAGACGGTTTCCACCGTTCGTGAGAAGTAATCCCTCTAGAGAGTGCACATGAGCGAAGAAATTAAAGAACAGGCCCCCGTTGAGGAGCAGAAGCCCGCGATGAGCGAGGCTCAGGCTATCCTCGCGGCAGATCCTGCAGCAGCTGCTGCGGATGCCGAGGCCGCTAAGAAAAAGTCGAAAGCCAAGGTTATGCCGGCTGGCATCGCCTTCATCCGCGCCACTTACAACAACACGTTGGTGTCCATTGCTGATGCCCGTGGCGGCGTGATTTCCTGGAGCTCCTCTGGTAAGGCAGGCTTCAAGGGTTCTCGTAAGTCCACTGCCTTTGCTGCTACGATGGTGGCTCAGGATGCTGCTCGCACGGCTTATGCCCGCGGCATGCACGAAGTGGAAGTCCGCATGCAGGGCGCTGGCGCAGGTCGCGAATCCGCTGTCCGCGCTATCCAGTCCGTTGGCATTCACGTTACTTGCATTAAAGACTGCACGCCTGTCGCACACAACGGCTGCCGTCCTCGCAAGCGCAGGAGGGTCTAATCCATGGCTCGTTATACAGGTCCCCGCACCAAGATTTCCCGTCGCTTCGGCGAACCCATCTACGGGCCGGACAAAGTGCTCGAAAAGCGCACGAATCCTCCCGGACAGCATGGCGCAAATCGTCGTCGCAAGCTCTCTGAATATGGTGTTCAGCTCCGCGAAAAGCAGAAGGCCAAGTACATCTATGGCATGTTGGAACGTCAGTTCCGCATCTTCTTTGAGCGCGCTAAGGCCAAGCAGGGCAAGACCGGTGATATCCTCCTCCAGCTTTGCGAAACGCGTTTGGACAACATTGTCTACCGTCTCGGCTTAGCACCCACCCGTGCTGCTGCTCGCCAGTTGGTCTCCCACTGTCACATCACTGTTGATGGTGAGGTCTGCAACATCGCTTCCTACATCGTGAAGCCTGGTCAGACCGTTGGAGTCCGCGAGAAAGATCGCTCTATGAGCGTGATCGTCGAATCCCTCAAGAACCCCCGCACCACGCTTGCTTCGTGGCTCCAGTGGGATGAGGGCAATATGACCGGTACCCTCCTCAGCGTTCCTGAACGTGCGGAAATCCCGGAAAATATTGACGTCCAGCTCATCGTCGAACTTTACTCTCGCTAATCCAATTGTTGCCCCATCGGGTCGTACGAATTGGTTTTTCGTACGACCCTCGTCAGAAAGGACGGAACATTATGCCGATTCGTTTGAGTCGCTTTGAAATGCCCACCCGTATCGTTCGCGATGACGCCACGGCTACCGAGACCTACACCCGTTATACTGCCGATCCTTTTGAAATCGGTTATGGGCGTACGATTGGTAACTCGTTGCGCCGCGTGCTCCTTTCCTCGATCGAGGGGTTTGCCATCAAGGCCATTAAGATTGACGGTGCTGCGCACGAGTTCTGCTCGTTGCCCGGTATCTCTGAAGATGTCACCGACATTGTGCTGAACCTTAAGAAAGTCTTGCTCAAGAGCTTCACCCGCGAAACGCGTTGGATCACGCTCAACAAGCAGGGCCCCTGTGTCGTCACTGCTGCTGACTTCGCCGTGGACAACTCCATTGAGGTGTTGAATCCCGACCAGGTTATCGCTACGCTTGACACAGACGGCACTCTCAAATTGGAAGCACTCGTCGGCGTTGGCCGTGGTTTCTGCCTTGCTGAAGGCAATAAAGAACCCTCTTTCGACATTGGGGTTATTCCGATTGATTCCGCATTCTCGCCCGTGACGCGCGTCAACTACGATGTGGTGAATACCCGCGTGGGTCAGCGCACCGACTACGAGAAGCTCGTGCTTGACATTTGGACCGATGGTCGTGTCTCCCCTGACGAAGCCCTTAAGACCAGTGCTGCTCTCTTGAGCCACCACTTGGAAGCCTTCGTCACCTCCGAAGACACCCTCATCTTCGAATCTCCTCACCAGAAGGATGCTTCCGAACAGGAAGAACTCCGTCGTAAGCTCAATATGAGCGTCAACGAAATTGAGCTCTCCGTGCGTTCGGCTAACTGCTTGAATAGCGCTGACATTAAGACTGTTGGCGAATTGGTGATGAAGACTGAAGCAGACATGCTCAAGTATCGCAACTTCGGCAAGAAGTCTCTCACTGAGATCAAGGAAAAACTTCAGGAAATGGGCCTTTGCCTCGGATATAAGTTCGATCAGAACCTTCTCGACAAGTCCAACGACTGAACCGCGTTTCACTAAGGAACACTTACCATGCGTCATAAACGCCTCAATAAGAAATTTGGTCGCAGCCCCGAGCACCGCGAGCAGCTCATCCGCATGCTCTGTGCCGCGCTGATTATCAACGACAAGATCACCACCACCCTCAAGAAGGCCAAGCAGGCTCGCAAGGATGCTGAAAAGCTCGTGACCCTCGCTCGCAAGGGCACTCTCGCTGCCCGTCGCCTCGCCGCTGCTCGTTTGCGCAGCCCTGAAGCGACCAAGCGCCTCTTCGACGTGGTTGTCCCCGCTCAGGAAGGCCGCAATGGCGGCTTCACCCGCATCACCAAGATCGGCGCCCGCCGTGGTGACGCTGCAGAAATGTGCGTCCTCGAATGGGTTACCGCCGCTCCTGCTGCGGAAGAAGCAACTCCTGCTGCTGAATAAGAAGTCCAATCTTCTTTCAGAAACGGCATCTCACATTTGTGAGGTGCCGTTTTTTATTCTATGCGAAGTGGGTTTACAGAAGGATGCTGTGAGGGAAAACCACAGAATACGCAGAAAGTGCCAGTAGCAGGGCTGCCAGTGTGAGGATTAACCACGAAAAAGTCGAAAAAGCGCCTGCGGCGCAGGACTGCATGTGAATTTAGAAACCACGAAATACTCGAAATACACGAAAATGAACCACGAATGAAACGAATAGACACGAATAGGGAAATGTGGTGTATGGAAGTGAAAAGTCTTGCGTTGATAGGATGACTGGGGGTATAATAGGTGTAACGAAGTGAGAAATGATGGGACGGCTATGTTTAAAGGTGGCGGTCGCTATTTCGTTGTAAAGGAATATCTGACATGTTATTTACGAGTTTAGAATTTTTATTCCTATTTTTGCCAATTGTTTTAGGTGTTTATTTTGTTTTGGCAGATTGGGCTAAGAATTATTGGCTATTGCTTGCATCGCTTTTCTTTTATGCGTGGGGTGAACCAAAGTTTGTCCTTGTGATGTTGGGTTCGATTGTCTTTAATTATCTTGCTGCGATGTTGATCGCAGGGGTAAGAAAGCAAGTCAAACGAGCAGAGTTTTGGTGTAAGGTGGTTTTGACGATTGCGGTGGTGGCGAATCTCTCGGTATTGTTTGTTTACAAATACTGTAATTTCGTAACAGATATCTGCCGATCACTTTTTCCTTTTTGGCAAGGGGTTATTCCACAAACGAGTTTCATTTTGCCGATTGGCATTTCCTTTTTCACCTTCCAGGCGATGAGTTACGTGATTGATGTCTATCGAGGAATTCCGGTACAGAAGAATCCTGCATTTATTGGATTGTACATTGCCTTATTTCCCCAACTTATCGCAGGACCGATTGTACGATACACGACCGTTTGCCGACAAATTGAGTATCGTAAGATTACATTTGGGATGTTTTCGCAAGGCGTTTTACGTTTCTTGTATGGCTTTAACAAGAAGATGTTATTAGCCAACCTCTTTGCGATTGTAGCGGATAAAGCCTTTGAGGCATCAGATTTATCAGTCAGCATGGCATGGTTGGGGGCGATTTGCTACACCTTACAAATCTTCTTTGACTTTAGTGGCTATTCGGAGATGGCGATTGGTTTGGGCTTGATGTTTGGCTTTAACTTCCCGATGAACTTCAATTATCCCTATATCTCTAAGAGTGTTACGGAGTTTTGGCGCCGGTGGCATATCTCGTTGGGGAGTTGGTTCCGTGATTATCTTTATTTCCCATTAGGAGGCTCACGCGTTAAGAATCCTGTACGAATGGTTTTTAATCTATTCGTGGTTTGGTTTGCAACAGGTATCTGGCATGGTGCCAACTGGACGTTCATCTTGTGGGGTGTTCTCTATGGCGTGTTAATTACAATTGAGAAATTGACTTCACTCCCTCAAAAGATGGAACGTGGCGCTTGGTGGCGATGGATTTATCAACCCTTTACGTTGTTATCGG
>JAGCML010000021.1 GCA_017646485.1 Kiritimatiellia bacterium | reverse complement strand
CGTTAGGCCCGTAATCCACAGTGGCGAAGCCACGTAATCCACAGTGCCGCAGGTGCGTACACTGGGCGAAGAGAGTGCCCATGAGAGGCATTTTCCGGCAGGTATCCGATTAAAAATAGTCTGCACGAAGTGTGTATTTTTCGCTATAATGTGAGGACTATGGCAAAAGATCCTGACGGCTTAACCCCCATGATGCGACAGTATCGTCGCACAAAAGAGGAACTCGACGAAGACACCATCCTCTTTTTCCGCATGGGAGACTTCTATGAAATGTTCTTTGAGGACGCCCATCGCGCGGCGCCCGTTTTAGGTGTTGCAATCACCAAACGTGCTGGCGTGCCGATGTGTGGCGTGCCCTATCATGCATTAGATAGTTACCTTGCCAAAGTTATTCGCGCAGGATTGAAGGCGGCCGTTTGCGAACAAGCCGAAGACCCCAAACTTGCCAAAGGCCTCGTACGCCGTGAAATCACGCGCATTGTTTCGCCGGGTACGGTCACAGAAGATGCCATCTTGGATGCAGGTTCGGCCAATTACTTAGCGGCAGTCTACGCCGGCAAAAAACAAGACACCTTTGGCATTGCAGCCTTAGAACTCTCCACCGGCGCCCTCCTCACCGAAGATGCGTTGGGATTACCTGCGCTCATTGAAGCCCTCCGCCGCATTGCGCCCAGCGAGACCCTCCTCTCAGACGAACAAGCCGAGGCCCTCAAGCCCCTTTTAGCCCACGAAGTCACTGGCGCTGTTACCGAAACCGACGCCTGGCGCTTCATGATGGACCAAGCCTCAGAGACCTTGATTCGCCAATTTAAGGTGCACTCCCTGGAGGGTTACTGCGGGACAGGCGCAATGCCCCTCTGGATTCAAGCGGCTGGCGCATTACTCCACCATGTGAAGCAAGAACTCCGCCGCGACCTCTCCCATGTGCGATCCCTGGATGTGCGTTCCTCAAACGCCTTCCTTACCCTCGACGAATGCACCTGTCGCAACCTCGATTTGCTGCCCACCCCTGGCGGAAGACCCGAAAACGAAACCCTTTTGGGCGTCTTAGATGGCACCTGCACGCCGATGGGTAAGCGTCTTTTAAAGGCATGGATACGTTCGCCCCTGCGCGAAGTGCAAGCGATTACCGAACGCCAAAATGCCGTAGCAGAATTTATTGACCGCCGCCGATTCCTGGCAGATGTGCGTGCAGCCCTCTGCGAAACGCGCGACTTTGAACGCGTGATGACGCGCCTCTCTGGCGGTTCGGGCAATGGACGCGACCTGCGCATGCTGGCAGACTCCCTTCTGCAAGTGCCGATGTTGCGCGAACTCCTCGCCGAGGCACAAGCTCCATTGCTCACGACCATTCACGATGCCCTCGTGGACTTGCCCGAACTCACCCACGAACTCACCCAAGCCCTCGTGGATGACCCGCCGATTACCATTCGTGAAGGCAAGCTCATCCGCAGCGGTTACAATGCAGACCTCGACAAACTCCGTCTGGCCGCAACCGAAGGTCACTCGTGGATCGCACGCTATCAGGCAGAACAACAAGACGCCACGGGCATTCGCAATCTGCGTATTCGCCACAACAACGTCTTTGGCTTCTACATTGAAGTGAGCAAGGGCCAACTCAATCTCGTGCCCGAAAACTACGAACGTCGTCAGACTGTGGTCAATGCCGAACGCTTTATCACCCCTGAGTTGAAGGAATACGAATCCCTCATCTTCGGCGCTCAAGACAAAGCCAATGCCCTGGAATACGAAATCTTCCAACAATTGCGCGAAAAAGCCTGCGCTGCCCTAAGTCAAATCCAGCAAATCGCCGGTGCAGTGGCACGTCTGGACGTCTTACAAGGGTTCGCTGATCGCGCCTTGGCCGCAGACTATCACCGCCCCATCGTCAATGAATCGATGGAACTCACCATCCGCGAAGGGCGCCATCCCGTGGTGGAACAACTCGCCGACGCCGAGCGATTCGTCCCCAATGACACTGATATCAACGGCTCAAACCGTCAATTTATCCTCATTACCGGTCCCAATATGGCGGGTAAATCCACCTACATTCGTCAGGTGGCAGTCTTGGCCATCATGGCGCATTTGGGGAGTTATGTGCCTGCAGAATCCATGACCGTCGGCGTCATCGATCGCGTCTTCACTCGCGTCGGCGCAGGTGATGACCTCGCACGTGGCCGCTCCACCTTCATGGTGGAAATGCAAGAAGCCGCCAATATTCTCAATAATGCCACGGCAAGGTCATTGATTGTCTTAGACGAAATCGGTCGCGGCACCTCCACCTTTGACGGCATCTCCATCGCCTGGAGCGTGGTTGAACACCTGCACAACACCCCCTCCTGCAAGGCGCGCACCCTCTTCGCCACCCACTACCACGAACTTACCGAGCTCGCCTCCACGCTGAACGGCGTCAAAAACTACACCGTTCAAGTGCGCGAACAAGGCGATAGCGTGGTCTTCCTCAGGCGCATTGTGCCGGGTGCGGCGGATAAAAGTTATGGTATCCACGTCGCACGCCTCGCAGGCATGCCCGCCTCCGTCATTGACCGCGCACAGGTGATTCTGGCAGGACTCGAAGGGCAGAAAGCCGTGCAGCCTGAACTCCCACGCAAACGGCGCATCGCGCCAGACGATGACGACATCCAGCTCTCCCTCTTTTAATCTCTTCCCCCTCCGCAGTGGATGGCGCCTACGGCGCAGGACTGCCAGAGATTTTAGAAACCACAGAAGACGCAGAATGACACAGAAGGGCGCTGCGCGCAGGACTGCATGTGGGGAAGAAACCACAAAATACACAAAATACTCAAAAAAAGGGACTGCATGTGGGATGTGGCGCTACGCGCAGGACTGCATGTGGCTTTACCGCGAAGTATCGCGGGGCGAGCCAAGCTCGCGCGGTACACGCTACGCGTGCCTAATAAACCGGGGG
>JAGCML010000180.1 GCA_017646485.1 Kiritimatiellia bacterium | reverse complement strand
GACTCGATTTTCAGACTTTTTAGGCCAGGAAAAGGTACGCGACCGCTTGATGCTTGCGGTGGAAGCGGCGCGTGGCCGTGGCGAACAATTAGACCATGTGTTGCTTTCCGGACCGCCTGGATTAGGAAAGACGACTCTCGCCTACATTCTCGGCGAAGCGATGGGGGTGCATGTCAAGGCCACCAGCGGGCCTGTGATTGATAAACCGGCAGACTTAGCAGGCTTGCTCACCTCACTGGAACCCGGCGACATTGTCTTCATTGACGAAATTCATCGTATGCAGCGTACCGTTGAAGAATATCTCTATTCTGCAATGGAAGATTTCGTGATTGACATCATGATTGACCAAGGCCCCAATGCGCGTAGTGTACGATTGGAATTGCCCCATTTCACTTTGGTCGGTGCCACCACGCGTAGTGGGTTAATTTCCGCACCGCTTCGTTCGCGCTTTGGCCTTCAGAATCGTTTGGACTACTACTCTTATGACGAGCTCGCCGCCATCGTTACGCGGAGTGCGGGGCGCTTAAATGTTTCCATTGATACTGATGGCGCACAACAAATCGCAGCCAGAAGTCGTGGCACGCCACGTATCGCCAACAACCTCTTGCGTCGCGTTCGTGACTATGCCCAGGTGAAAGCGGACAATCACATTTCTGGAGAAGTGGCAGATAAGGCACTTTCCCTTCTGGAAATCGACCCGCAAGGGTTGGATGAAATGGATATTCGCATCTTAGAAGCGATTACGGTCAAGTTCAACGGCGGCCCTGTTGGCCTAAGCACCATTGCGGTTGCAGTGGGTGAAGAACCCGATACCGTGGAAGAAGTTTACGAGCCCTACCTCATCCAAGAAGGTTATATTGACCGCACACCCAAGGGGCGCATCGCACTTCCAAAGGCCTATCATCGATTAGGAATCGACCCGTTAGGCCGTCAAGGTGAACTCTTTTAAACCCGAAAGCCAAAGACGTTATGGCAGTCACGATGTCTAAGCCCCCGAAACCCCTCAAGGTCAAACGCGATCCCAGCGTTGCGAAAGGGGTGCGTTGGCGCAGTAGTGAAGAACGACAAGAGGCGAAGCGCAAAATCGCAGCCATTCGGCGCGCAGCTGAATTAGAGCGTATTCAAAATGCGTCCACGAAGCTCGACCTTTCCCTCTTGCGTTCCCCAAAGTTTATCTTAGGCCTGCTCGGATTTTTGGTCGTCTTAGGCAGTCTTGTGATTAGCTCCTTTAGGGGACCACGTCCCACAACTGTTTCAGCATTACCCCAACAGCAAAATCGTGCGCGACGTAGCCTGCAAGCCGTGGCCACGGCGCTTACGCTCTATCGTGTTCACACCGGTGGATGGCCAGAACAACGTCTGGGGCTCTATGCATTAGCACGTAACTACAATGTGCCAGGGTGGAAAGGCCCCTACATCAATTGGGCCTATAAAGACCCATGGGGCACACCTTATGTCTACAAAATGCCACTTTCCCCCTTTGAAGTGCCCCAACTTTACTCCTGTGGCCCAGACACTTTACCAGAAACCAATGATGATATTCGCGTTGTTGAAGACGACTTTACCTGCAACGAAGGCACCTGGCGTCGTCCTCAACCTGAAGCAACACCCCCAGAGACCCCTGCACCATGAATAAATTACGCCTCTTTTCCCATCCTTTCACCTGGGGAATAATCACCCTCGTCACCCTTCTCCTCAGCTTAACCCCGTGGGTTTATCCTGGCGAAGCGGTTACCTTGATGGCTCATCTTGCAGGCGTTTGGCATGCCTCCTCTGGTATTGTCACGGCGCATCCGCTCTTCTCCCTCCTCTTTGGCGCCTTGGGAAATCTGCTTCCCGCTTCAATTGTGGTGCCCGTCTTTAACCTTTCATCGGCCATTCTTGGTGCCCTTTGTGTTACCCTCCTCTGCCAAATCATCCGTTTAACGGTTCACTACCTCGCTGACGAACCCCGCACAGTCCCCTCGGTAAGTCGCGCAGCGAATCTCGCGGTTCCGGTCGCTGGGCTTACTCTCTTACTCTCGCCGGACTTTTT
>JAGCML010000179.1 GCA_017646485.1 Kiritimatiellia bacterium | reverse complement strand
TGGACGCATCATTACTTATGAGTACACGCTCGTACGTGACTTTAATGATCGTCTCTCGCATGCAGCGGAATTGATTCGCCTACTCCGTGGCCGAAAGGCTCGCGTCAATCTCATCCCGTTAAGTCCCGTGGCAGAGTTTGATGGACAAACGCCCCCTCATGCTGATTGCCTTGCCTTTTTAGACGCTTTGCTCAAAGCGGGCATCCACACCACCATGCGCCGTAGTCGCGGTAAACAAGCAGATGCCGCATGCGGTCAATTAAGATTACGCAAACAGAAGGAATGCGACAATGGAAACAAAAAACACTAATACACCCGTCGTAGTCATCGCCCTTGCTGTGGTTGTCATTGTCGCAATGATTTGTGGCATGGTCGTGTGGTTGATGCAACGTTCCATGGCGATGAACGAACGTCTGAATGACCGTTTGCTCGAAGTGCGTTTGCAAGAAGCCAAGGCGCGCACCGCACAGGTTCAGCCAGACGCCCCCACCGCCACGACTCCAACCCCAAATGACAGCGCTTTGACCGAAATGCAGGCGCGTCTGAAGGCCGCCGAGGAAGCCGTGAAGCGTGAAACGGAAGCACGCCGTAAAGCTGAACGTGAAGCCGCAGCCCTGCGCAATCGTAAGCCTACCACCCCTGCGAAAAAGCCAACCGAAAAGGTGGAGCCCTCCACGGCAAAGGTGGAACGTCCTGCAGCCCAAAAGCCCGCTCCCAAACCCACCGCCACAAAGGCGCCCCAACCCCAAGCGGCGCCGAAGCGTAAAGCCCCAACCGAAACCAAAGCCGCCGCATCCCGTATCGGTGCAGATGGCTATCCCATCAATCGCGTCACCCTGCCCATCGGCAATGACGAACTCGATTGGCAACTCTAATCTTTCTTTTAGATTCACATCCTATGTTCTTATTTCTTCGTGAAGGCGTTGCACGTTTCTGCCGCAATCCGTTAGGCGAAGCCATCGCAGCCGTCCTCTTTCTCTTCGCAGCTTGCACAGGGCTTCTCTTAGGTGTGGGTTCGCTCCTCTACATCTCCTACTTGACCACTGACCCCACCCAAGACCCGATGCTTGCACGCATGCAGCGCATGCAAGCTTTGCAGAATCCGCAACGCACCAGCACCGCTTTCTGGCTCGGCATCATCATCTGGTTCATTGCCATCTTGCCCAACTTCCAGAATCTGCTCTTCGGCATTCCCGTCGCATGGTTGATTATCCAGCCCTTCTGGTGTGCCTTACTCATCGCCAATCGTTATGGACTGTCTGTGCTCATCGCCTTGCGCACGGTTTGGTTCTTAACGCTTCACGCGCCTGCCGTGGCCCTTCCGCTCTACGCTTTGGGGCTCTTAGCCTTTTCTGGCCTTCTCGTTTTCGGCATTGGCATTTGCGCCACCTTACCCATTGCGCTCTTTGCGACATTGCGCGTATTAGAGACATCACGCCTTGAAGTCACCGCCGCAATCCAACGCGCCTATTGATCCCTATGAAATACTATCTCTCTGCTGATGCCTTCCAACGTGACTGTATGCGTCTCGCCCGAAAGGTCTTTGACGACACGACATGGCAACCCGATTTGCTCTTAGCCCTCTGGCGTGGCGGTGCACAGCCCGGCGTAATCATGAGTGAAGTCTTTGCCTTCTTAGGACGCGCTGTTCCTCACACGGTGGTCCAATGTGCCTCCTACGCTGGCATTGGTGAACGCACCAGTGAGGTCATCTTCCAGAATGCGGACGAATTATTCAATTCCATCACACCTGGA